>DASSMI010000220.1:0-6136 GCA_035688935.1 Candidatus Limnocylindrales bacterium
CTGGCCGTCGACGCGCGGCACCTCCTGCTCGACGAACGCCATGACGTCGTGGAACTCCTGGAGCCGAGCCCGGGCCTCGGGCGCCCGGCCGTCGGTTGCGGCCAGACCTCGCTCCGCGATCTCGCGCATCTGGCGGTAGATCGCGCCGGCGCTCGCGAGCATCGAGTCGAGCGCCTCGGCCGGCGCGCTGAAGTACTCGCGGCGATCGCCGCGATGCGTCGTGCGTCGGATCAGGCCGGGCCCGGCGAGGAGCCGGGCGGTGCCGCTGACGGAGCCGCGGCTGGCCTGGAGCGCGTCGGCGATCTGGGCGGCGGTCTGCTCGGGCGGCTCGCAGATGAGGAGATAGCCCCACATCCGGCCGGCCATCGGGGTCATCCCGATGCCGCCGAGGAACCGGCCCATCTCTTCCACGAAGTCGCTCTCGCCTGGAGTCACGCGCGGACGCTACTCGGTTCAGAAGTTTCAGTCAATACTGAAAGTTCGGTAGCTTGAGCGAGTGGCTTGGCGACTGAGCTCCCTGCCCCGCCATGCCATCGGATGCTTGGCGAGACGTCGGCAGCCTACCGAGCCGGGGTGGTGCGGGACGACGCGCCTCCGACCCGGTCGGTCAGACGAGGGTCAAGCCGGCAGCCCGGTGGGGTTCACGCGGACCGGCGCATCCGCGCACGTGCATGCATTGACTGGCGCCTGGCTCGGCCTCGTGTGCAGGCGCATCGCGACGACCATCGGCACGAACACGGCGAGGTTGTAGAGCAGGTGGAGCTCCGGCCGCGGGATCGCCTGCTGGAGGATGCTGGTCGGGACCGGAGACCCGAACAGGTTCTGACCGGCGATCGCCTGGGCCTGCAGCAGCGAGTGCTCGAACAGGTGCCAAGTCTGGATGAGAAGCGAGGCCGTCCACCATGTCCGGGCGGCGCCGCGGAACCCGGGCCGGAGCAGCACGAGGCCGATGAACATCAGGAGCGCATAGGTGAAGTGCATCACCTCGGACTTGACCAGCCACGGGAACACGTAGCCCAGCGCGCCCAGCGCCTGCGGTCGGGGCATCCCCAGGATCCAGATCTGAGCGGCCTGGAACAGGTGCTCGATCCAGTGGAGGATCACGAGCGTGAGGTAGATCCAGAGGGCTCGTTCATGCCACTGGGTGTTGAGCCTGTCGATGAAGCTCCGCCTCGTCCCCGTCGTCACCCCGGTCAACTCCTCTCCTCAGTTCGCCGGCACGTTCCCCGCCACGTCAGGGGCTGGCCGCCGCCATGCGCGGGCGGTTCGACGGACCACCCACCAGGCAACGCCGATCGTCAGGAAGATCGAACCGTAGAGCAGTTCCTCGATCGGGAGCAGCGACGTTGCCGGCGGCGGGACGACCAGCGGATCGAGCTTCCACGACCCGCCCGTGTCCACCACGCTGACCGCGACGACATCGCCCGTATCGAGGCCTTCCGCGGTCTCGAAGCCGTTGGCCGTCGTGTTCGATCGCCCGACCGCCAGCGACCGCCCGTTGGCCTCGACCCGGACGGTCACGCCCGGAGGGACCGCTCCGAGGCCATCGAACATCACGATGAGGTGCGGCTTCATCGCCGTCGCGGAATCGGCGTAGACCTGCCACAGCGAGATCGTGTACGGCCCGGCCGGCACCTGGCGCACGAGCGGCCGTGCGTCGTGGTCGCCATGGGCCAGCGCGGAGCCCGGCAGCACCGCCATCGCCGCGGCGGCGATCGCCACGGCGAAGGCCCCTCTCCGAATCATCGAGCGCACCGTAGCCGCGGATCGGGCCGGGGTCCAGACCGCGTCGCGCCCGGAGCAGGCGTCAGGCAGGGAGCACGGCCGCGACGGCCGCGACGATGCCGCCCACCAGGGCGGAGGCGAGCCCGATCCGGATCGCCATCCCACGGTCGCGCCGCCTCGCCTCGGCCGATTCCACGGCCTGGGTCATCCCGACGCGATCGAAGTTGAAGACCCCGAGCCAGCCGAACCCGGCGCAGAACCGCAGCGACGCCTGGAGGAAGCCACTCGCGGCGACGGCGGCAGGGAAGAACACGACGAGTCGCACGGGCGTCGGCGCGTCGGCCATGGCAACGATCGCGAGCATCACCAGCGTCACGACCGTCATCGTGATCCCGGTCCGTCGACGTCGCGCGATCTCGGCCGGTCCGATGTTGCAGACGCCGGACCGGTAGTCCGAGGACGAGACGGGCTCGACCGGCAGGCGAGCGCCGGCGGCCAACAGCAGCACGGTCAGGTCCCGATCGGGTGCCAGACGGTCTTCATCTCCAGCCACGCCGCGATCCATTCGGGCCGCTCGGCCGCTCGATCGTCGAGCCAGTCGAACTTCGCGTCCGCGACGCCCGCGGGACGCCGGGCGAGGCGCTTGATGTCGTCGGCGGCGAGCTCCTCGGTCGAGGTGCGGAGCTCCGGCGGGACGCCCCATGTGTCGATCGCGTCGACGTCGACGTGGGCCGCGAGCACGGGCACGAGCTCCTTCTTCCAGCCCGTCAGGATGTTCACCACGCCTGCCGGGACGTCGGACGTGGCGAGGACCTCGGCCAGCGAGACCGCGGGCAGGGGCCGCGTCTCGGACGCGAGCACGACGACCGCGTTGCCCGCCACGAGCGGTGGCGCGAGTCGCGAGACGAGACCCAGCAATGAGGACGTCTCGGGCGCGACCACCCCGATCACGCCGGTCGGCTCGGGGATCGTGAAGTTGAAGTACGGGGCGGCCACCGGGTTCGAGGCGCCGAGGACTTGGGCGATCTTGTCGGCCCAGCCCGCGTACCAGACCCAGCGATCGATCGAGCGGTCCACGACCTCGCGCGCCTTCCCCTCCCGCAGGCCCTCGGCGACGGCCACCTCGGCGGCGAACTGGTCGCGCCGGCCCTCGAGCAGCTCGGCGACCCGGTACAGGACCTGGCCCCGGTTCATCGCGGTCTTGTCGGCCCAGGGCTGGAACGCCTTCCGTGCCGCACGGACCGCTTCCCGGAGATCCTTCCGGGATCCCCGGACCGCGTTCGCGATCGGGTCACCGCTCGCCGACGAGACCACGTACGAGCGGCCGCTCTCCGAGCGCGGGAACGCGCCACCGATGTAGAGCTTGTACGTCTTGCGGACGTCGATCCGATCGGGCGCCACGCTCTAGCGGTCCTCGAGCCGGACGTACGCGAGGAGCCCGTGCAATCCGCCCTCGCGCCCGAACCCCGACTCCTTGTACCCGCCGAACGGGGACGTCGGGTCGAACCGGTTGAACGTGTTCGCCCAGACGACGCCGGCCTTCATCCGCTTGACCATGTGCAGGATCCGCGAGCCCTTGTCGGTCCAGATCCCGGCCGACAGCCCGTACGGCGTGTTGTTCGCCTTCTCGACGGCCTCCTCGGGCGTCCGGAACGTCAGCACCGACAGGACCGGCCCGAAGATCTCCTCGCGGGCGATCCGATGCGACTGCGCGACGTTCGTGAAGAGCGTCGGCCTGAAGAAGTAGCCGCGGTCCGGCAGGTCGCAGGCGGGCTGGTACATCTCCGCGCCCTCGGCCCGGCCGGCGGCGACGAGCTCGGTGATCTTCTCGAGCTGGTTCTTCGAGTTGATCGCCCCGACGTCCGTGTTCTTGTCCAACGGATCCCCGACCCGGATCGTCGACAGCCGGTCCTTGAGCTTCTCGATCAGCGGCTCGACGATCGACTCCTGGGCGAGCAGCCGCGACCCCGCGCAGCACACCTCGCCCTGGTTGAAGTAGATCCCGTTGACGATCCCCTCGACCGCCTGGTCGAGCGGCGCGTCGTCGAACACGATGTTCGCGGCCTTCCCGCCGAGCTCGAGGGTCAGGCCCTTGTCGGTGCCGGCCACGCCCTTGAAGATCTGCCGGCCGATCTCCGTGGAACCCGTGAACGCGACCTTGTCCACGTCCGGGTGGGTGACGAGCGCCATCCCGATCGGACCCGGCCCCGGGACGATGTTCACGACGCCCGGCGGCAGGTCGGCCTGGCGGCAGACCTCCGCGAAGAGCAGCGCCGAGAGCGGCGTCGTGGACGCGGGTTTCAGCACGACCGTGTTCCCGGCGGCGAGCGCCGGGGCGATCTTCCACGCCAGCATCAGCAGCGGGAAGTTCCACGGGATCACCTGGGCGGCGACGCCGAGGGGCTTCGCGACCCGGCCCGGGAAGGCGTACTCGAGCTTGTCCGCCCAACCCGCGTAGTACCAGAAGTGGGCCGCGGCGAGCGGCACGTCGACGTCGCGCGACTCCTTGATCGGCTTGCCGGAGTCCATCGATTCGAGGACGGCGAACTCGCGCGATCGCTCCTGGAGGATTCGCGCGATCCGGAAGAGATACTTCGCGCGCTCCTTGCCGCTGAGGTTGCCCCACCGTCGCCGCTGCGCCGAGCGCGCCGCTCGGACCGCCGTGTCGACGTCCTTCTCGGTCGCCTTCGCGACGACCGTGAGCTGCTCCTCGGTCGCCGGGTTGACGCTCGGGAAGGTCTCGCCGCCGGTCGCCCCCACCTCGCGGCCGTTGATGAACAGCCCATAGCGGTCCTTGATCGTCACGATGTCGCGGGATTCGGGCGCCGGCGCGTACTCCCACGGGATCGCGGCGCCGTCGCCGAGCCCCCAGCTCGACGGCGCCTGATCCAGGCGCGTCATGGCGCCGGCGGTCGTCGCCGCTTCGCGATCGGGGAGCTTCGTGGCCATCGCGACCATCATTGCACGCGTCGGCGGCCGCGGCGAACGCGGCGCCGGACAAGGCCGCTCGGCGGCCTCAGCAGTCGTACGTCGTCAGCGGATGGCGGATCTCGCAGAACCGGACGTGGATGTGATCGTCGTGGCCGGTGAACGCGACGGTGAGGCCCTCCCCGATCAGGATCGGGTCGTTGAAGTAGATGACCTTGATGTGACCCGGCGCATAGGCGCGGAAGCGGAGGATCATCTGGCGGGTGGCCGCTCGGTCGTAGGCGGTCGAACGCCAGGTGGTGCCCGCGACCGCGCACTGGTCGTTGGCCTTGCGGAGCGGCCGCACGTCGACGTCCATGCCGCGCTCGTGCGTGACGTGGCCCGGGATCGGCCCGCCGTGCTCGAATGACACGTCGCCGACGGCGACCCGTCCGTAGCCGAGGGACTGCACCGTCCGGCCCACCGCCTCCGTCGTCGCGATCGCTTCGGCGGTCCCCCAGTTCGCCGGCCCGTTGCCGACCGAGTAGTCGCACAGCCCCGCGGTCGAGCCGAACGCCGGGAGCTCGTAATGCCAGACGAGCGCGCGCCAGGTCGCCGTGTCCGCGACCCCGGTCGGCGCGAGCCCCATGTGCTTCTGGAACGCGACGAGCGCGGCCTCGGTCACCGGCCCGAGGCGGCCGCTGATCGACAGCTGGGCATGGCGCTTCGCCACGAGCTCCACCTGCAGCGCGACCACGAGCTCGCCGGTCGCGCCTTCGCGGATGTGGCCGATGAGCTTGCCCCACGTGGCCCAGTCGACGATGCCGTCCGGAGCGAGCCCGTTCGCCGACTGGAACGCCCGCACGGCGGCGTCGGTCGAGGAGCGGAAGACGCCATCGGCCGGCGGCGGGGCGACCGCGCCGGGCGCCGGATCGGGCGCGAGTCGGGCGCGAAGGAGGTGCTGGATCGCCAGCACGTCCGTCCCGCGGTCGCCCAGGCTCTGGACCGGCCAGGCGACTCCCGCGACGGCCGCCGCCGGCGGGGCCGATGCGAGGATCGCGACGGCGGCCAGGACGGGGATCGCGAGGCGGCGGAACGCACGCGTGACGAGGATGGTCATCCCGACCGTCGACCCGCGGCGATGGCCCGCGCCGGCAATCCGAGCTCCGCTCGCGTCGGCGGGTCCGCGCCGGCGCGCATCGCCGTCATCGCGCCGACGCGGACCGCGAACCGCGTCGCGTCGACCACGGCGGCGGTGTCCGCCAGCTCGGGCCGACCACGGCCGCCTTCGACCCACGCGGCGAGGAACCCCGCCCCGAACGCGTCACCCGCGCCGACCGAGTCGACGACCTCGGTCGCGGGAACCGGCACGATCTCGAGGCCGGCCCCCGTCACGACGCGAACGGGACCGGCGCCATCGGTGACGAGGACCACGCGGGGGCCGAGGCGGACGATCGATCGGGCGGCGGCGGCGGTCTCGAGGTCCGGCGCGAGCCAGGCGAGA
>DASSMI010000221.1:0-7936 GCA_035688935.1 Candidatus Limnocylindrales bacterium
CGACCGCCTGGTGGGCATCGCTGTTGCCGACGGCCGGCAGCCCGTGCTCCGCCGCGAACCGGACGACACGGCTGTGCCACGGCCGGCCCAGCATCGTGGGGTTGAACGTCTCGATCCCGTCGGGGCGGACGCGCGGATCCCGTGCGTTGAGGAGCCGGCGCAGCACCCAGCCCTGCGCGCAGAGCGGGTACGGGACGAGCGGGTGCGCGGGAATGGCCAGCCCGCCCTGATCGTGGATCTCGCCGATCGTCGTCCGCAGGCTGCGAAGCGGACGGACCCGCTCGGTGAGGAACAGTCCCAGGAGGTGGCCGCCGAGGGTCGAGACCTCCTCGCCGATCACGATCTCGGCCCGATGACCCAGGTCGCGGGCCATCGTCCGCGCGGCGAGCGCCGCGTCGATCCGCTCGTGGTCGGTGATCGCGATGACGTCGAGGTCGGTCGAGCGCTCCACGTGCTCGAGGATCTTCGTGATCGGGTCGATCCCGTCCGAGGCGCGCGTGTGGATGTGGAGGTCGGCCCGGCCGAGACGGTCGGTCACGGAGCCTCTCCAGCGAGATCGGGCCAGATCGGGAAGAAGACCGCGGACCACTGCTCGGGGGCGTCGGCGATGACCGCCTCGAACGCCAGCGCGATCTCGCGGAGCGTCGCCGCGATCCGCTCGCGCCGCGATCCGTCGGCGGCCACCGTGATCGGGATGAGCCTGCCGGCAATCCGCCCGTCAGGCAGGCGGCGGACCGCGACGACCGAGATCGACGCCCCAGTCTCGATCGCGAGCAGCGCCGGCCCGATCGGAAGCGGCGCGGGTGCGCCGAACAGCGGGACGTCGATCCCGCCGCCGCCGATGTCGCGATCGCCGACGATCCCGACGTACTCGCCCGCGTCGAGCGCGGCCCGGAGCTCGCGGCGGGCCGCGCGGAGACCCACGATCCGGACGCCGAGCGAGCCCCGCGTCCGCTCGAACCAGTCCTGGAGGGGCGGGTCGTCGATCGTCTCCATCGGCGCCACGAACATCCGGCCCGACCTGTTCGCGAGGTAGAGCGCGGGCAGCTCGATCGGGCCGAAGTGACCCGACACGAAGATCATCGGACCCGCGCCGAACGCCGCCTCGACCGCCTCGGGCGTCTCGACGACCACGCGCTCCCGGAAGACTCGCGGCGTCAACGCCGGTGTCCGGAGGACCTCGAGGTAGTAGCGGGCGTCGTGCCGGAACGCCTCGCGCACCAGCCGCTCGAGCGCACGCGGATCCCGCGCAGCGCGACGGACGGGATCCGAGCCCTGGCCGCGCCGATCGAGCTCGGCGACGACCCGCCCGAGGTTCCGCCGCGCCTGGCCGGCCCGGGCCGGCGCGAAGCGGTACCAGAGGGCGCCGGCGAAGTCGGCGAGGCCGTTCGCGGCGCGCTCCGGAAGCCGGCACGCGACCCAGGAGGCGGCGCCGAGCGCACGGACGCGGAGCCGCTGGACGAGAGTCCCGCGGCGGACCGGGGCCGCCGCCCCGGCTGTCACGACGGCGCGAGCTCGGTGTCGAGGGGCGAGACCGGCGCGGCGGCCGGACCATCGGTCGGCGCTGCCGCCGGCTGGGTCGCCGGCGCGCCGCCCGACCCGAGCATCGCCCGGCCGCGAGCCTCGAGCCGGGCCGCGTCCTGATCCGTGGCCGGCCACATCGGCTTGAAGCTGTACCACTGCTCGGGAGCCGCCGCGATCGTCGCCTCGAGGGACGAGGCGATCGCCTGCGTCGCCCGGGCGATGTCCGAGTCCGACGCCGATGCGACCGTGATCGCCGGCGCGAACGCGGTGTGGAACATCCCGTCGTCGCCGCGACGGATCGCGACCGGGAGGATGACGGACCGCGTCTTCGCGGCGAGCGTCGCCGGACCGGCGGGGAGCGTCGTCCACGATCCGAACAGCTGGACCGGAACCCCGTCGGCGCGATAGCCCCAGTCGACGAGGAGCGCCAGCATCTCGCGCCGCTTGAGCACCGCGTAGATCTCGCGAAGGTTCCGCCACGGGATGACGTGGACGCCCCAGGCTTCGCGGAGCCGGCGGAACCGCTCGAACATCTCGGGGAACGACGAGTCGTCGGCCACGACGCTGATGGGCCAGCCCCGGTTCGCGACGCCGGCCGCGACCGCCTCGTTGTTCCCGACGTGACCCAGCGCGAAGATCAGCCCGCCGGGGGACGACCGCCAGACCTCCTCGATCTGGTCGAGGTCCGTCTGGACGACGCGCGCGATCGCCTCGTCGGGCGAGAGCGATTCGAGGCGCATCGTCTCGACGAGGTACGTCGCGTACTCGCGGTAGGCGGACAACGCGAGGCGACGGACGCGTCGGTCATCCGGTGGCAGTCCGGCGACGCGTCCGAAGTTCGCGTTCGACCAGGCGCGTTTCGTCGACCACAGCAGGTAGCCGGCCTGGCTCCCGGTCCCGATCACCCAGCGGGCGAGCCGCGGCGGGACGTGGGCGACCACCCAGACGGCCGTGGCATACGCCGCGACGGCGGCCTTCTCGAGGATCCGCGGTCCCTGCTCCTTGCGCCGATGGGGCGCCTCGAGGCCCTTCGCCGTTGTCACGACCCGAGCCTACCGGGCGGCCGCGGCTGCCTTCTTCGCCGCGGCGCGGACGGGCGTGGAGGCGAGCTTCTTGAGCTGGGCCTTCGTGAGGTTCTCGGTTCCGACGAGCGTCTCGTTGTCCTCGCCGCGGATGAACGCCTCGACCCGCTCGCGGGCGATGTCGTCGTGGATCTGGATCGGCGGCGACTTCATGAAGTACGAGCTCGGCGCGACGAGCGTGCCCTTCAGCCCGCGATCCAGGCCCAGCTTCAGGCAGCGGATCGCGTCGGTGATGACGCCCGCGCTGTTCGGGCTGTCCCAGACCTCGAGCTTCAGCTCGGCGTTCAGCGGGACGTCGCCGTACGTCGTGCCCTCCATGCGGATGTAGCACCACTTCCGGTCCTGGAGCCACGGCACGTGATCGCTCGGGCCGACATGGACGTCGTCGGCGTCCATCTCGTAGTCGAGCATCGACGTGACCGCGTTCGTCTTCGAGATCTTCTTGGACTCGAGCCGCTCGCGCTCGAGCATGTTCAGGAAGTCGGTGTTGCCGCCGAAGTTCAGCTGGTAGGTCCGGTCGAGTCGGACGCCCCGGTCCATGAACAATCGCGTCAGGACCCGGTGGCTGATCGTCGCGCCGACCTGGCTCTTGATGTCGTCGCCGATGACCGGGAGGCCCTCCTCGGCGAAGCGGCGCTGCCAGTACGGCTCGCGGCCGATGAAGACCGGGATCGCGTTGATGAACCCGACGCCGGCCCGGAGGGCCTGCTCGACGTACCACTTCGTCGCCTCCTCGGAGCCGACCGGCAGGTACGACACGACGAGGTCGACTTCGCGCTCCTTGAGGATCCCGACGACGTCGGCCGTGGGCCCGGGCGCCTTCTCGATGACCTGGCTCAGGTACTTGCCCAGGCCGTCGTGGGTCATCCCGCGCTCGACCGTGACCCCTAGGTTCGGGACCTGCTGGAAGACGTAGGTGTTGTTCGGCTTCGTGTAGATCGCCTCGGACAGGTCCTTGCCGACCTTGTTCTTGTCGATGTCGAACGCGGCGACGAACTCGATGTCGCGGATGTGGTAGCCGCCGAGGTTGACGTGCATGAGCCCGGGGACGAACTCGTCGTCCCTGGCGTTCTCGTAGTAGTAGCGACCCTGGACGAGGCTGCTCGCGCAGTTGCCGACGCCGACGATGGCGACGCGGATCTTCCTGCCCGCGGCGTGACCGTTGCTCGAGCCGTTCGTGCCGTTGGTTCCGTTCGCGCTCACGCGTTCTCCTCACTGGTTGGCTGGGGCTGGCGGACGACGTGGAGGATCCGTTGGAGGGTGGCGATCGTGGCGAGGGCCGCGATCAGGCCGAGGGCGACCTCCAGGGCGACGACGCTCGGCGGCGTGCCGCGGCCGCCGTCGGCGGCGCCCGGCAGGATCCCGGCGAGCAGCAGCCCGGCGGTCAGGATGACGATCCGGACCTCGCGTGGGGCCAGCCCGACGTTCGCCATCCCGGTCCCCGGCGTGAAGCCGAGGCTCTCCGACTTGGCCCGCGTGTAGCTGACCATGAACGAGGACGTCAGGGCCACGGCCGACAGGACGGCCGGGCGCTCGTGTCCGAGCACGAGCGTCCCCCACACGATCCCGACGTAGACGAGGCCTTCGCCCCACCGATCGAAGACCGAGTCCAGGAAGCCGCCGAGGCGGCTGACGCGGTTCGTCGCCCGGGCGAGGGCGCCATCGAAGAGGTCGAACACGCCACCGAAGATCACGAGGAACCCCGCGAGCGCCCACGCCCCCTGCGAGGCGGCGACGCCGGCGAGGGCCGCGATCCCGAAGCCGATGACGGTCAGCGCGTTCGGTGTCAGTCCCACCCGGCCGAACGCGAGCGCGATCGGCATCGCGAGGCCACGGACGCGGGCTCGCAGCTCCGGAGTGACGACGGAGGTGTTCACGACGCGGCTCGCTCGGGGTCCGCGCCCTCGGCGCCGTGGAGGCCGAGGATCTCCGCCTGGCGCGCCGCGAACGCGGCGAAGGCCTCGGGACGGAGCCGGCAGACGGTCTCGCGGCCGGCCCGGCGGGTCGTGACGAGCCCGGCCGCCCGCAGGCGGCCGATGTGCCACGACACGAGCGGCTGCGAGAGGCCCACCTGGACGACGAGCTCGGCGACGGTCGCGTCCGCGGCGGCGAGGCGCCGGACGATCCGGAGCCGGTTCACGTCGGCGAGGGCCTTGTGGACCAGGCGCAGCTCCCGGAGGTCGTCGGGCTGGAGCACGGCGTTCGCGATCGTGCTGCGAACGTGGGCGCGAGAGGGGCTCAGGATGCGTCTCCGAGCGGCGGCCGTCGGTGTCGGATCAACGGCGATTTATATCAATCGTGGTTGATGGTAGGCACGCCCGGGCGCGAGTGTCAACCGGCTCCAGGCGCTGACCGGCCGTGAGCGGCTTCCGGTCACCGTCCAGACAGGTCCGGCGATGCGAGAGGCGGGCTGATCCGCCTCGCGGATCGATCCCAGCACGGCCGAGCGCGCGCCATGGCGCGATCCGGCGCATTCGGGCGGATCGGGAAGGCGGTCCGCGCTCGCGTGTCGTGATCGTGATCCGTGACCTGGATCGGCGGCCGCGGGTGGCGACGATCCGCGGCAGGCCGCGGCAGGTACCCTCCGATGGTGAGCCGGTTCAGCCGCTGGAGCCTCCTCGCCGTGTTCGGCATCGGCGTGTTCCTCGCCGGGCTCGAGCTGATGATCACGGCGACGGCGTTGCCCTCGATCCTTCTGGACCTCGCGATCACCGACGAGCTCGGCAAGCCGGCGTTCTCCGAGCTCCGCCACGCGAGCTGGATCGTCAACGGCTACCTCCTCGCGTACGTCGTCGCGATGCCCCTCGCCGGCCGGATCGCCGACGTGTGGGGTGCCCGGCGCCTGTTCCTCGGGGCGCTCGTCCTGTTCATCGCCGGGTCGGTCGTCGCGGGCCGCGGCCAGACGATCGACGAGCTGATCGTCGGCCGGATCATCCAGGGCGTCGGCGGCGGGATCCTCGTCCCGGTCGGCACGGCCGCGGCGTCGCACCTGTTCGAGGGTCACGACCGGCCGCGGGCGCTCGGGATCATCGGCGGGCTGACGTTCCTGGGGATGGCGGCCGGACCGTTCCTCGGCGCCGCGATCCTCGGCGGGTTCAACGTCGCGAACGGCCTCGACCGCCTCGGCGTGGCCGGCGCCGGCGCGATCCGCGACGCGCTGACGCCCGCCTGGCGCTGGGTGTTCTACATCAACGTCCCCATCGGGGTCGCCGCGCTGCTCATCGCGTGGGCCGCGTCGCACGGCTGGGAGACGCCGCGTCGACGCGTGGGAGTCGATCTCATCGGCGCGGCCGTCTGGAGCGTCGCGCTCGCGGCGGCGCTCGGTGCCGCGACGCTGATCGGCGTCGCCGACCTTGGTGGCCTCGATCCCGTGGTCGTCGGTGCCGGACTCGCCGCGGTCGCCATCGTCGCCACGCTCGTGACGATCGTCCGCGGACTCCGCCGGCCCGATCCGTTCCTCGACCCTCGGTTGTTCCGCCGGGTCGCCTTCTCGTCGGCGGCGCTCGTGTCCCTCCTCACCGGGTACGCGTTCGCGACCGCGATCATCGGTGGCGCCGTGTTCGTCGACCGCGTGCTCTATGGCGGGCCCGACGACCAGCGGTTCGCCCTCGGCGCGCTCGCAGCCGCGACCGCGCTCGGCGCGTTGTTGTCGGGGTTCGCGGTCCGCGTCGTCAGCCTGCGCATCGTCACGCTGGTGGGCCTCGGGCTGTGCGCCGCGATGCTCCTCGCGATGGCGGGGTGGACGCCCGAGGTCGGCGTTGCGACCGTCGCGACCGTCCTCGGCGCGTTCGGGTTCGGATTCGGGCTGACGGTGACGCCGCGGAGCACGGCCGCCGTGGAGAGCGCGGGCCGCGCGTCGTTCGGGATGGCGAGCGCGATCGTGACGGTGGCGCGGATGATCGGGATGGCGGTCGGCGTCGCGGTCCTGACCGCGTACGGCTCGACCCAGATCGACCGGCTGTACGCCAAGCTGTTCGCAACCGATCCCGACGGCTGGAAGGCCGTCGTCCCGGCCGAGCTCCGCGATCGGCCGCTCCGCGACGGCCTCGTGGTCGATGCGCTCGAGCGATGGGCGGCGAACGAGGCGTCGAGCATCCTCGTCGGGATCTTCCTGGCGGCCGGTGTCGTGACGATCGTGGCGATCCCGCCTGGCCTGGCGCTCGGGGGCCGGACGCGTAGACTCACGGCCGATGCGCCGGGCACCGGCGCGACCGACGCCGCGGGAGGCAGCGGACGGCATGACGCGGACGAGCTCGAGTCGCCGATCGCGCTCTGAGACGGGTCGCCTCACGCGACCGGGCGCCGGCGAACGCGATGGCGCGTCGTCGGGACCGACGACGACGCCGCTCGGCGCGCGCACGCCGGGGACCGTCCGGATCGTCGCCTGCTCGGGCGACTCGTCGCGGGAGTCCGACGATCTGGGCGACCTCGCGGGGCTCCTCGCGGCGCCCGACCATCACGTCTGGGTCGACCTCGCCGATCCGGACGAAGGCCAGGTCGATGCCGCGGCGAAGGCCCTCGGCCTCCACCCGCTCATCGCCGAGGACATCCGCGAGCGGAACCAGCGCTCGAAGATCGAGACGTTCGACGAGGACGTCGTCCACGTCGTCCTCTTCGCGCTCCACTACGCCGGCGAGGCCGCGGCGAGCGAGATCGACTTCGTCCTGGGCCGCGGCTACCTGCTCACCGTCCACGACAAGGTCCTCGACGAGTCGGGCGCGGCGCCGCTCCGGTTCGGCGTCGAGCACGCGCTCCAGAAGGGCCCGGACTACCTGCTCTATGCGATCGCCGACACGATCGTCGACGGCTATTTCCCGGTCCTCGACCGGCTCGGCGACGACATCGATGCGCTCCAGGATCGGGTCATGGAGCAGGCCTCGGACTGGACGCTCCAGCGCCTGTTCGGACTGAAGCGAGAGCTCGTCGGCCTCCGCCGCGCGACGTCGCCGGCGCGCGAGATCTTCGCCCAGCTCACGAACCGCGAGGTCGCGGCGATCAGCCCCGACCACCTGGTCTACTTCCGCGACGTGTACGACCATCTGATCCGGGTGACCGACGAGCTCGACAACTACCGCGATCTCGTCTCGGGCACGCTCGACATCTACGTGTCGATCGTCAACAACGACCTGTCGCGGATCATGAAGCGGCTGACCGGCGTGACGGTGATCCTGGCCGGGATCGGCGCCGTGGCCGGGATCTTCGGGATGAGCGAGGCCGGTGCCGCGTTCCAGGGCGCCGAGGCCCGGGGGTTCTGGCTCGTGACCGGCGCCGTCGTCCTGCTCGCCGTCGTCGCTGCGGCCGTGCTGCGCCGGTTCGACTGGATCTGATGG
>DASSMI010000222.1:0-15410 GCA_035688935.1 Candidatus Limnocylindrales bacterium
CCGAGAACGAGGCGACGAACCTGATCGTCCAGGGCTTCCTCGAGGTCTTCACGAAGGAGCTCCCGATGGAGTACGCGATCGAGTTCAACCGGCTCGTGAAGCTCGAGATGGAGGGGTCGCTCGGGTGACCCTCGCCGGCGCACCGCGTGCCGCGCGACCCGCGCGGCGGAGTCCCCATGAGCTGACGTTCACCCTCGACGAGGCGCTGGTCGAGCGGTTCGCCGCGGACGAGCCGGCGTGGCTGGCGGCGGACCGGCGTGCGGCGCTGGAGCGCTACCGGGCGCTGCCGATCGAGACCAACCCGCTGTACACGACGTACCTCGATCTCCGCACCGCGGACCTGGCGGACGTGGCCGCCTGGCCGGCACCGGCCGGCGCAGTGACGGACGGCGCGGCGGCACTCCCCGAGGGCGCGGCCGGGTTCGTCGAGCTGGTGGAGGACGGCGTCGCGGCCGTGGGGCTCGACGACGCGGCCCGGGACGCCGGCGTGATCCTCGACACGCTCGGTGGGCTGATCGACCGCGACCCGGAGCTGGCGCGACGCGTTCTGGCCGACGCGGGATCGCTCCCCGCCGACGACAAGCTCGCCCAGATGACCCGCGCGGGCTGGAACCAGGGTGTCGTCCTCCATGTCCCGGCGGGCGTCCATCTCGATCGTCCCGTCGTCATCCGCTGGCGGGCCGGCGAGGCCGGCCGGGCGCTGCTGACCCGGACGATCCTCGATCTCGGCAAGGATGCCGCCGCATCGGTCGTCGAGGAGCACGAGCCGTCGGACGGGGCCGAGGGTCGCACCGGTGCGCAGGCGCTGTTCACCGGCACGCTCGAAGTTCACCTCGCGGCCGGCGCCGACCTCTCGATCGCCTCGATCCAGGACCTCGCGACGGGCACGGTCGCGTTCCAGCATCGCCAGGCCGAGATCGGCGAGGGCGCCTCGCTCCGCTGGGCGCTCGCGCAGCTCGGCGGCCGGCTCGTCCGATCCCGAGTGGACAACCGTCTGGTCGGGAACCGGAGCACGGTCGAGCAGGTCGAGATCGTCTTCGGCGCCGACGACCAGCTGTTCGACCTGACCTCGTACACCCGCCACATCGGCCGCGACACGACCGGCAACCTGCTGTCGAAGGCGGCGCTCCTCGATGCGACCCGGTCGTACATGAAGGGTCTGATCGTCATCGAGCCGACCGCTGTGGGCACCGACAGCTTCCTCGGCGAGTTCGGGATGAACCTCTCCAAGCAGGCCCGGGCGGTCGCGATCCCGTCGCTCGAGATCGACCAGCCGGACTGCCGCCGCGCGGCCCACTCCTCGTCCGTCGGTCCGATCGACGAGACCCAGCTCTTCTACCTCGAGAGCCGCGGCATCGACCCCGACGAGGCCCGCAAGTTCATCGTCCTCGGCTTCCTCGAGCCGGTCGTGGCGCGGGTGCCGCTCGAATCGGCCCGCGAGGACCTGCGCGAGCTCCTCGAGGCGAAGTGGGACGCCGGGGCCGGCGGAGCGGGCGCCGCCAGCGCGGCTTGATCCCGAGGTCGCGGTCGCGGCTCACGCCATGAGACGCATCGACCTGCTCGGCGTCGACGACCTGGCCGACGGCGAGATGCAGCTCGTCGTCGTGGACGGGACGGATCAAGTCCTCGTCGTCCGCCAGAACGGCGAGTTCACCGCGACGCAGGGGATCTGCAGCCACGAGTACTTCGAGCTCGACAAGGGCTTCCTGACCGCCGGGACCCTGACCTGCGCGCTCCACCTGTCGCGGTTCGACCTCACGACGGGCGAGCCGATCGATCCGCCGGCCGAGCTCCCCCTGGAGATCTACCCTGTCGTCGTGGAGAACGGGCGCGTCCTGATCGAGGTCGGCGACGGGCCGCTGCCGATCAGCGAGGAGTAGCTCCGGGACGGCGACCGGCGGTGCGGTTTCGGTTTGGGCAGGCCCGCTCAGTCCGACGCCCACCATCGCGGCACGTTCCGTTTCGAACTTCGAATCCGAAGCGGGCGACGATTTCGACGAGTGATTCCGTGCGCCTGACGAAACCGAAGAGGCGGGCCCCCGAGCCCTACCCCCGCGGCACGAGCTCCAGCCGCTCCACCGCAGCATCGTTCACCGCCGTCGCGCTGAACGGCAGCGCCACCGTCTCGCCGGCGAGCCACGGCGCGATCAGATCGCCGTAGTGCTTGTCGAACGGGTTGCCGCTCTGGCCGGTCGTCTGGACGATCCGCGCGCCGTCGAGGTCGCCCAGGTCGATCGACAGCCGATACGACGGCAGGTTCGTGACCGAGAACACGCCGTCGATCCCGACCGGGACGTAGTCGGGATCGCCCGGATCCGGGTAGGCCCGTGACGGCCGGTAGTACGTGTTGTTGACCGCGCCCGCGGCGCCCGGTGCCGGGAACGGGCCCTTGTCGAAGTACCACTCGAGCGCACCGATCCCCGACGATCCGAGCGTCGCCTCGGAGAAGCGCGCCTGGTGCAATGCGCCCCACGTCCACTTCGTCGGATCGGGCCCATAGGCCGCCTTCAGCTCCTTGCCCGTCTCGTCCAGGGCGCTCGCGATGATGTCGTCCCGCGTCTCGACGCGGTCGCTCGTCGTGACGTCATCCCACCAGGGCGAGTCGGGCTGATCGAGCAGCCCGAGCAACGCCGCCGACGACGCGTCGCCTCCGACGTACTCCCGCGCGAGCTCGCCGAGATCGTCGTCGAACAGGGCGCGCGCCAGCCGGTACTCGAACGCAAGGTACGCGGCACAGCCGACGCTCGTCGTCGGGCACTCGAACGAGGGCCAGTTGCTGATCTGCTCCTCGACCAGCGCCCCGTCCGGTGTCGACGGATTGACCTTCAGGACGACCGGGACGATCGTCTCGGCCCGGAGCAGGTGCGTGTCCGACTGGATGTCGCGGAGGGTCTTGGTCGAGATCCCTCCGGCCTTGGCGGCCGCCGCGAGCAGCGTCGTGATGCGCTTCGCCCGATACCCGTAATCCCAATCCCTCGCGATGAAGTGGGGGTACTTCGCGTCCACCGCGGCGTTGTTCGCCGTCACGATCAACCCGCTCGGCGGATCGAGCTGCCACGGCAGGTCCTCGAACGGGATGGTCCCGGTCCAGTCGTGGCGGCCGTCGCTGCCCGATCGGATTCGACCCCCGTCGTCGTCCCGATCGGCTCGGATCGGGATCCGGCCCGGGAGCACGTAGCCGATGTGGCCCTTCGTGTCGGCGTAGACGAAGTTCTGGGCCGGCGCGCCGTACGGCTCGAGGGCGTCGTGGAACTCCTGGAACGTCGTCGCGGTGGCGAGGTGGAAGATCGCCTCGAACGTCCCATCGACGTCATCGGTCGCCGTCCAGCGCAGGGCGAGGAGCGGCGCGTCCTTCAGGCGGCTGTCGACGTCGTTCATGACCGGGCCGTCGTTCGTCAGGCGAACGTCCATCTCGACCGGTTGGGCGCCGGCGACCTTGATCGTCTCATGACGGATCTCGAACGGGACGGACGCGCCCGCATCGAGGTAGTTGGAGGGGTTCGCCGGGTCGGGATCGATCGAGAACAGGTCCTCGACGTCGGGGTCGACGTTCGTCGCGCCCCACGCGATGTGCTCGTTGTGGCCGAGCACGATCCCCGGCACGCCCGGGAACGACACGCCGGCGACGTGGTACGGACAGTCCGCCGTCACCGACCGGCAGCGCAGGCTGTTGATGAACCAGACCGACGGCATCCCGATGCCCAGGTGGGGATCGTTGGCGAGGAGCGCGGTCCTCGTCGTCGTCTTCGACGGGCCGACGACCCAGTCGTTCGAGCCGATCTGGTGGGTGCCGGCGATGCCGTCCGCTCCGTCGAGACCGGCCGTCTCGAGGATCCGGCCACCGACCGCGGCCACGTCCCGCCACGCCGCCGCCTCGGCGACGGTCCGCGGAACGGCCGGCGTCCTGGACGAGGCAGCGGTCGTCCCGCTTGCGTCGGGGGCGGCGGCCGTGGCGCCGGCCCCGCCGGATCCCTTCAGGCCGCTGGGCGTGATCACCGGCATGTCCTCGCCGTAGGCCGGGAAGAGCTGGTTCGTCCGGTTCGGGTCGCCGAGCTTCGCGTCGGCGAGCATCCGGAAGATCTCGTTGTCGAAGTTGCTGCCCAGCTGCCAGGCTTGGACCTTCTGCCAGGCGAGGGTGTCCACGGCGGTCCACGGCTCGAGCTCATAGCCGCCGAGGCCGCCGATCCCGGCCTTGAGGCCGGTGATCGCGAACGGCATGGACAGCGATCCGCGATGGTCGTCGATCCAGTCGTTGACGCCTTCGACGTAGGCGTCGAGCGCCCGCCGGACGTCCGGCGCCAGGGCCGAGAGGTCGCGCTCCGCTGCCTGGCGCCAGCCGAGCGTCCGGATGAACCGGTCCTGATCGAGCGTGCTCGCCCCGAAGAGCTCCGACAGCCGGCCCGATGAGATGTGGCGCCAGACCTCCATCTGCCACATCCGCTCCTGGGCGTGGACGTACCCCTGGGCGAGGAACAGGTCGTGGCTCGTCTCGGCCTCGATCGAGACGAGGCCGCTCGCGTCGCGCGAGACGGTCACGCGCCCGTCGAGTCCGGCGATGCCCAGCGTGCCCGTCGTCGGAGGAAGACCGCGCAGGGTGAGGACGACGGCGACGCTGCCCGCCGCGGTGACCACGACGACGAGGAGGATGACGAGCAGCCACAGGACGCGCTTGACGATCCGGACGACGCTCCGCACGGCTCCTCCATCCGATCCCGGCCCCCGCCCGTCGATCCCCCCGGACGGACGGAGGGAGTGTGCCTCGTCGCGCCGGCCGTCGCGCGGCGACTCAGCGCGGCAGCAGGATCCCGAGCCCCTCGTCCGCGGCCCGCTGGACGATCGCCGCACCGAACACGAGGTCCGCGAGCCCCACGCCGAGGTGGGTGACGACGACGTGGCCGGCGGGCGGTCGGGGCGTGCCCGCGAGGATCGCCTCGCCGAGCGTCGCCGTCGGATCCGGGTAGCCGTCGAAGGCACCGGCGTCGCGGTTCGCGAGGAACTGCGCGCGCTCGTCGACGAGGAACAGCGCCGCCCCGCGCGGGACCGACGCCGAGACGTACGTGGCGTAATCGACCGGGACCACGAGTGCGTCGGGCGCGAGCCAGTCGTCGGTCATCGGCTGGCGATCCTCCGGCCGCCCGAACGATGCCGCGGTCACGACGACGTCGGCGTGTCTCGTCGCGTCTCGCGCGCTCGGTGCCGTCCGCGCGCCCGCGATCCCGGGCGTCGCCTCCGCCGCCGCGACCAGCTCGAGCGCGCGCTCGGGATGGCGATCGAAGACCACGACCTCCGCCCCGGGCACGGCATGACCGATGACCGGCAGGTGGCTCCGACCCTGGACGCCCGCGCCGATCAAGGCGACGACGGGTCGCCTGCCCGAAACGAGCGGCGCGAACCGACCGATCGCGACGCCGCTGATCGCGGCCGTCCGCTCCGCCGTGATCGGGCCGGCGTCGAGGATCGCGGTCGGCTCGCCGGTCGATGGGTCGGTGATCAGCACGAGGCCGTGGATCGCCGGGATGCCGCTCGCGCGATTGCCGGGAAATCCGGCGATCCACTTCATGCCGAGCAGATCCTCGGCGCCATCGGCGGCCGCACCGCGGAGGTGGGCGGGCATGGCGTGCGCGAACGAGGCGGTTGGTCGGGGATGGACGCCGATCTTCGCCGGCAGCTCGGCGTCCGCGACGAGCGCCGTCATCGTCCGCTGGGCGAGCCGCAATCGTTCCTCGAGGGGCGGCATCGCGGCGGTGACGTCTGCCGCGGTCAGGTAGCGGATCCCACCGCCATGCGAACGGGCCATCGGTCCCGAGTCTAGATGCCCTGTGCGACGCGGCGACGTCATCGCCGCTCGGTAGGATTCAGGCATGCCCCCTGACACGGACCAGAGCCTCGCCAACCTGCGCCTCGAGCGCGACGCCATCCTCCTGTACGACGCGCTCGCCGGTCTCGAGAAGGACGACCACCGCGCCGACGCCTTCCGCCGGATCGCCTCGAACGAGCGCCGTCACGCCGACGTGTGGGCGACGAAGCTGCGCGAGGCCGGCGTCGACGTGCCGCCCGCGCCGACAAGGCCGCGCCCGCGCGTCGCCGTGATCGTCCTCCTCGCCCGGCTGTTCGGCACGCGCGCCGTGAGCGATCTCGTCACCGCCCTCGAGGGCGACGAGGAGGACATCTACGAGGGCCAGGGCTCGTCGCCCGAGGTCGAGGCGATCGCCGCCGACGAACGCGAGCACGCGGAGATCTGGCGGAAGCTCAAGGATCCGTCGTACCACCCCGACCGCGACATCGCCGACCGCGAGCGGTGGCATCGATCGGGTCGCTCGGGGACGCTCCGAGCGGTGATCTTCGGGGTGAGCGATGGTCTGGTGTCGAACCTCGCCCTGGTCATGGGCGTCGCGGGCGCGGCGGGCGAACAGGGCCACTTCATCCTGCTCGCGGGGATCGCCGGCCTCCTCGCCGGCGCGTTCTCGATGGCCGCCGGCGAGTACATCTCGATGCAGAGCCAGCGCGAGCTGTTCGAGCGGCAGATCGCGCTCGAGCGGGCCGAGCTCGAGGCCATGCCCGAGGAGGAGGAGGCCGAGATGGCGGCCCTCTACCGGGCCAAGGGCTTCCGCGAGGACGAGGCGAGGGCGATCGCCCACCGCCTGTTCGAGAACCCCGAGCGGGCGCTCGACCAGCTGATCCGCGAGGAACTGGGGCTCGACCCGGACGAGCTCGGATCGCCGTACGGGGCGGCGTTCGGGTCGTTCGTCGCCTTCGCGGTCGGCGCTGCCGTGCCGGTCGTGCCGTACGTGATCGGCGGTGGCGCGCTGGCATTTGCGGCGTCGCTGGGACTCAGCCTCGCGGCGCTGTTCGCCGTGGGCGCGGGCGTGAGCCTGCTGACCGGTCGAGGCGTCCTCTTCTCCGGGATCCGCCAGGTCGGCATCGGGGCTGCGGCCGCGATCGTGACGTATCTCGTCGGGACGTTGATCGGCGTGTCGGTCGGCGGATGAGCGGCACGGGGGACGTCGCCGCCCGGCTGCGGGCCGAGGGCCTCGATGCGTCGCCCTGGTCGAACGGCCCGGGCGATCGCTACGGCGTCCACGAGCACGGCTACGCGAAGGTGATCGTCGTCGCGGCCGGCTCGATCACGTTCGGGCTCCCCGACGAGGGGCGGTCGATCGAGCTCGCGACCGGCGACCGGCTCGAGCTCCCGGCGGGCACGCGCCACGACGCGGTCGTGGGCCGCTCGGGAGTGACGTGCCTGGAGGCGCATCTCCCGGCCGGATCGCTGGGTCCCGTGCCCGCGCGGCGCGTCGCCGGGGAGTGGTGACGTGGTCAGCGCCCGCGCGCGAATCACGAAGCCCCGGCACTGGGTCCGGGGCTTCGTGCGTTAGGCTAGCGGACCGGCGCTAGTGGACCGCTGCTAGCGGATGCCGAAGCGGATCCAGAGGGCGTACTGGTCGCGAGGATCCACGTCGCGGCGCGAATCCTCGTTCCCGAACACGATGGTCAGGACGGAGAACAGCGCCAGGAACCCGAAACCGATGATCATCGGAGTCCTCCGCTGCGTGATCGCCGCGGAGCGCTCTCAGCGTTGAGGGCTCCCGCCGCTGACTGCGGCGGACCGACGACCAAATGTCTGTATCTGCAAGAATACCTGACAGATCGACGATCTGCAAGCGATCTGCCTGACGAATAGGGACCAGATGCCGTCATCCGAACGGATCAGCCCGAACGACGCCAAGATCCTCGACATCCTCCAGCGCGACGGCCGCCGGCCGTACGCGGATCTCGGCGCCGAGGTCGGGATGAGCGGCGCGTCGGCCCACGAGCGGGTGAAGAAGCTCGAGGCCCGGGGCGTCATCACCGGGTACGCCGCCCTCGTCGAGCCGCGGGCGCTCGGGTATGACGTGCTCGCGTTCAGCTGGATCACCCAGGCGCCCGGCACGACGCGCCAGGACCTCTCGCCGGCGTTCGCCGCGATCCCCGAGATCGAGGAGTGCCACCACATCACCGGCGAGGCCGACTACCTGATCAAGGTCCGCGCCCGCGACACCCGCGACCTCGAGCGCGTCCTGCACCAGGTCCAGTCGACGCCGAACGTCTTCCAGACCGAGACCGACGTCGTGTTCTCGTCCGGGTTCGAGCGGCGGCCGCTCCACGTCCCGGTCGAAACCGACGACGCGGCAGGCGCGTAACGGTGGCAGGAGATCGACCGCCGGCCGACGACGCGGCGCTCGTTCGCGCCGTCGCGGCGGGCTCGCAATCGGCTCTGGGCGATCTCTACGATCGGTACGTCGACGCGGTCTACGCGGCGGCGAGCCGGTTGACATCGGACCGCCAGGTAGCCGAGGAGGTCGTCCAGGAAACGTTCCTTGCGCTCTGGAACCGCGCGGAGCTCTTCGACCCCCGGGTCGGATCGCTCGCCGCGTGGCTCCACACGATCGCCCGCAACCGGACGGTCGACCGGTTGCGCGCCGCTGGGCGGCGCCCGAACCTCATCCCGCTGTCGTCGGCCGCGGGCGACGACGAGCACGATTCCGTCGCGCTCGATCGCCTCGTCGGAGCCGGCACCGTCATCGGCGGGGCGGCGGTCGGGCGTGGACCCGAGGGCGAGCTCGCGGCGACCGAGCTCCGGGACGTCCTGCGCGACGCGCTCGCCGAGCTGCCGGACGCCGAGCGGACCGCGATCGTGCTGGCCTACCGCGAGGACATGACGCAGACCGAGATCGCCGAGCGGCTGGGCTGGCCGCTCGGAACCGTCAAGACGCGCACCCGCCGAGCCCTCCTCCGGCTCCGCGCGGTGCTCGCCGACGAGTTGGGACCGGGCACGGAACCCGTGCCGATCCCGGTGCCGGCGCACGAACGAATGGATCGATGATGGGAGCGATGGAACACAGCGAGGTCCGGGAGATCCTCGAGGACGCGGCGATCGAGCCGGGCGGCCTCGAGCGGCTGATGGCAGGCGACACGCCGACGGCGTCGCTCGTCGCCGGGCATCTCGCCGGCTGCCCGGATTGCGCGGCCGAGCTCGAGCGCCTGCGCCGGTCCGTCGCCCTGATCGCCCCGGTCGTCCGCGACGTCCCGCCACCCGAGCTGCGCGAGCGGACGCTCGCGTTCGTGGCCGCGGTCGGCCGTCCGCGCGGCCTCCCGATCGACGACCGCGTCTCCGAGCGGACCGAGGCGGGCGTGCCAGCGGCGATGCCGGCAGCGCCGGCCGCCGCGCAACCGGCGCGACGGGTGAGCCGCCTCGCGCCGATCCTCGGTCTGGCGGCGGCGCTGGTCGTCGCCGTGGCCGGGACCGCGTTCGTCGCGACCTCGAGCCGCGACGGCGAGCTCCGGCTCCAGGCGGCCGAGATCGAGGCGCTCGGTGACGTCGCGCGCTGGACGCTTCGGATCGACCAGTCGGCGGATGCGCACCGGGTCGCGCTCGCGAGCACGACCGGCAGCGCCGTGACCGGGCAGCTCCTCTACTCGCCGACCTCCACCGAGCTCGTCGTCGTCGCGGACGGCCTCGTTCCCCCCGCCGCCGGTCGTGAGTACAAGTGCTGGGTCGAAGCGGACGGCAAGCGATCGACGATCGGCAAGATGTTCTTCGGCGGCGATGTCGCCTACTGGGTGGGGCCGGTTCCCGAGCTCGCCGGTCTCGGCGCGGATGCCACGTTCGGCGTCTCGCTCGTCGATCTCACGACGCCCGACGCCCCGGGGGAGCCCGTCCTGACCGGAGGGGCCTGAACCGCGCGGCGGCGGCGCTCGAGCGTCAGCGGTCGCCGCGGCCCGGCTCGACCGGCTCGGGCGCCCCGATCCGATGCGCCATCGGCGGATGCGCGTCCGCCGCGGCGGATCGGCCTGAGCGGTCGGGAGCCGAGAACGTCCTGACGCCTGGCGCGGACGGTTCCGACACAGGCTCGAGCTCGGCGTCGACATCGTCGGGCGGCGGCGCGGCCAGGTACGCCTCGTGGAGCCGCAGGATGTCGAGCGCATCGACGTCGTCGATCGTCCGACCGGCCTTGCGCATCGCGTCGCCGATCCAGCGGGCCTCGCTCTCCCGCTCGCGATCGGTGACGTCCGCCTCGTCGCGCCGCGTGATCGACAGGATCAGCCAGACGAGACCCGCCCCGACGGTCAGCCCGACGATCAGGAGCCACCAGTTGAACTCGGTGTTCACCGGGCGAGAGTACAGGGATCATCGATCCGACCGCCGCGCGGCGTCCGACAGGACCGTCGGGTGAGGGAGACGGGCCGCCCCTACACTCCCCGCCATGATCGACATCACCCCGGATCCGGTCTTCATCCGCCTCTTCGGCTTCCCGATCTACTGGTACGGGATCGCGTACGCGGTCGGCCTCGCAGCGGTGTACTGGGTGCTCGTCCGCGAGGCGCGGTTCCGGGGGCTGAACGAGGACCTCATCGGGACCGGCCTGATCGTGGTCGCCGTCGCAGCCCTGATCGGCGGCCGGCTGTACCACGTCATCGACCAGTGGGCCATCTACGCACCGCATCCGGTCACCGCGATCCTCCCGCTGTCCGTCCAGCCGGACGGATCGCTCGCCTTCTCGGGCTTCACCGGCCTCGGGGTCCCGGGCGGGATCATCACCGGGACGATCGCCGCGTGGGTCTACGTCCAGCGGACCCATCAGTCGTTCTGGCGATGGGCGGATGTCGTCGCGCCGAGCCTCTTCGTCATGCAGGCGATCGGGCGCTGGGGGAACTTCTTCAACCAGGAGCTGTACGGCCCGCCGACGACGCTCCCGTGGGGCATCCAGATCGACTGCGCCCACCGGATCGCGGACCAGTATCCGTGCGAGACGTTCCCGCTCGCGACGACCCATTTCCATCCGTTGTTCCTGTACGAGTCGATCTCGGGGATCGTCGGAGCGCTGTTCCTGATCTGGCTGGCGCGACGCCGCCGGTCCCCGCTCGTCGCCGGCGATCTGCTGTTCATCTTCTTCATCTGGTACGGCCTGACCCGCTTTGCGCTCGAGGGCTTCCGGGTCGACAACTGGACGTTCTTCGGGGTCCCGACGGCCCGGATCGTCACCCTCGGTTTCATCCTCTTCGGCGTGGTCGGGCTGAGCTGGCGGCACGGTCGGGGACGGCCCGCGGAGCGCGCCGCCGATCTCGTGCCGGAACGGGTGCCGCGCCGCACCGAGCAGGAGGAGGAAGACGCGTTCTGGGCCGACGAGACGCCCGAGGACGCCCCCGCCGAGGACGACGCCGCCGACGCCGCGGACGGCGCCGACGCCGCCGCCGCGGAGGACGCCGACTCAGCAGACGCCGAGAAGGCCGCCACCGACGACCTCGATCGTCCGCCTCCACGTCCCGGTCCCGACTGACATGCCCGGAGGAGGGGAGCCCGTTCGAGCGACACGGCGGCGGCCGCCGCCGGGCAGGCTCTCGCCCCAGGCGATGGCCGACGCCCAGGGCGGCGCGCGGGAAGGCCTCGAGTGGCTCGGGCGGGCGCCCGAGAGCAAGGCCTCGATCCTCTACCGGGCGATCCGCCTCCTCGCCCGGTTCATCCTCTTCGGCCTCTTCCGGTTCCGGATCGAGACCTCCGGCCAGGAGCATCTGCCGCATGGCGGCTACCTCCTCGTGGCGGCGGCCCATCGCGGCTGGATGGACCCGTTCGTCGTGCTCCACGCGCTCCCGACCGAGCCTCGGGCCTGGTTCCTGGGCAGCGCCCCGTCCACCTTCACCGCCCGCTGGCGGGAGGTCCTCATCCATCGGCTCGGTGGGCTGCTGCCGGTCTGGCGCGGCGGGATCGGCGCCGAGCAGCACGTCGCCTCGGCGAAGGCGGTCATCGCGAACGGCGGCGTCTTCGTCCAGATGCCGGAGGGCACCGTCAGCGGTCCCCCCGGCCGGATCGGCCCGTTCCGGTTCGGCTGGGCGCTGATCGCGCTGCGGACGGGCGCGCCCATCGTGCCGTTCGCGATCGTCGGGACCGAGGAGCTGTACCTCGGCCGGCGGATGGTCTCGCGGGTCCTGCCGCCGACCTCGATCCGGGAGCTCCTCGGCCCGAGCTGGGACGGTGCGCTGCCCGAGCCGGGCAGCCGCGAGGAGCTCGAGCTGGCACGAACCTTGAGCGCCGCGCTCGCGGACGTCCTGGGCCCCGTCGTCGAGGCCCTCTGGCCGCAGACGGTCGATCCGCCGGCCGCGCCGCGCCGCCTCCGGCGCCGGCTCACCTGGCTCTTCCTTCGCCCCGGCCGCCTCGATCGCGACGACGCCTCGGATCCGGATCCCGCGACGTGACCGGCCGACTCGGCGTCCTCGGCGCGGTCTTCGCCAGCCCGCTGCTGCGGCGGGTCGAGGCCGCGTACGGCCTGTTCGCGTTCGCCGAGTGGTCGACGTGGGTCGCGATGATCGTCTACGCCTACAGCCGCGGCGGCGCGTTCGAGGCCGGCGTGATCGCGTTCCTCGAGCTGGCGCCGTCGGCCCTCGTGGCGCCCGTGGTCGCCGCGTTCGGCGATCGGTTCGCCCGCGACCGGGTGCTCCTCGGCACGTACGCGACCCAGGCGATCTTCATCGTGGCGACGGCCGGAGCGCTCGCGGTCGGGAGCGAGGCCCCGATCGTCTACGCCCTGGCGATCGTCTCCGCGAACCTCGTCTCCTTCTCACGACCGCTCCACGCGGCGTTCATGCCGGAGGTCTCGCGCTCGCCGGACGAGCTCACCGCCGCGAACGTCGTGACCGGGATGGCCGAGAGCGGCGGGTCGCTCATCGGGCCGCTCGGGGCGGGCCTCCTGATCGGCCTCGGCGGGCCGATGGCCGTGTTCGCGGTCGCGGCGGCGGGTTGCGCGTTCGCCGCTCTCGCGATCGTCGACGTCGGGCGTCGGATCCGCCGGCCGGACGCACGTGCCGGCGTCGTGCCGATCGCGCTCGAGCTCGCCCACGGGCACCAACTCCCGACGGTCGATGGCGGGGAATCCCCGCCGGCGCTCCCGATCGAGACGGCTCGCGAGGATCGGGGGCTCGGCGGCGGTCTGGCGGCGATCGCAGCCGATCGGCGCCTCCTGAGCGTCATCGTCATCGCGACGTGGTGCACGTTCCTCGTGGGATCGATGGACATCCTCTACGCCGTTCTCGCGATCGACCTCATGGGCCTGGGCGGCGATGGCGTCGGGTTCGTCGGCGCGTTGGGTGGGGTCGGCGCGGTCAGCGGCGCGGCCGCCGGCCTCGGGCTCGTGGGGCGGGAGCGGCTCGGTGGCGCGATGATCGCGAGCGCCGCCCTCTTCGGGCTCGGGATCGCGGCGATCGGGATCGCGCCGGCCTCGATCGCGACGCCGCTGCTCATCGTCACCGCCGGCCTCGGCTCCGGGCTCACGGCCGTCGCCAGCCAGACGCTCATCCAGCGGCTCGCCGGCGACGACGTGTTGAGCCGGGTGTTCGGCCTGCTCCAGGGCCTGATGATGGGAACGACCGCGCTCGGCGCGCTCGCGGTGCCGTTCATCGTCCAGGCGGTGGACGAGCGGCTGACGTTCGTGCTCGTGGGCATCTCCCTGCCGATCGTCGCGCTCGCCGCGGGCGTCAGCCTCGTTCGCGGCGATCGCCTGCCGCCGGCCCGGGCGGCCGAGCTGCGGCTCCTCCGGGCGGTCCCGATGCTCGGCCCGCTGTCGGCGCCCGTCCTCGAGCGACTCGCCGTGGCCGCGGTCCCGTTCCGCGTCGGCGCAGGGACCGAGCTCGTCCGGGAGGGCGATGTCGGCGATCGCTACTTCGTCATCGCCTCGGGCCGCGCGACGGTGGCCGTGCACGGTCAGCCGGCCGCCGAGCTGGGTCCCGGCGACGGGTTCGGCGAGATCGCCCTCCTCCGATCGGTGCCGCGGACGGCGACGGTCGCGGCGCTCGACGACGCCGAGCTCCTCGCGATCGACCGGGCTTCGTTCATCGAGGCCCTGACCGGTCAGCCGCGGAGCGCGACGATCGCGACGAGGGTCGCGGACGAGCATCTCGCGGCCGACCTCGCCCGCAGCTGACGCGCGGTCCGGGGCATCGGCCCGGCTATCCTCCGCCCATGCACTTCGCGGAGACGATCCTCGACCTCGTCGGCAACACGCCGCTCGTCCGCCTGAGCCGCGTGACGCGCGATCTCGGGCCGGTCGACCGCCAGCCCCTCGTCCTGGCCAAGCTCGAGATGCTCAACCCCGGCGGCTCGGTGAAGGATCGGATCGGGCTGCCGATGATCGAGGCGGCCGAGAAGGCCGGGCTGCTCCAGCCGGGCGGGACGATCATCGAGCCGACCTCGGGGAACACCGGCCACGGCCTGGCGATCGCCGCCGCCCTGAAGGGCTATCGGTGCATCTTCGTGATGGCCGACAAGCAGTCCACCGAGAAGCAGGCGCTCCTCCGGGCATACGGCGCCGAGGTCGTCCTGTGCCCGACGAACGTCGACCCGGAGTCCCCGGAGAGCTACTACTCGGTCGCCGCGCGGCTCGCCCGCGACATCCCGGGTGCGTTCAAGCCCGACCAGTACTGGAACCTCGAGAACCCGACGGCCCACGAGCGGACGACCGGGCCCGAGATCTGGGAGCAGACCGAGGGCCGGATCACCCATTTCGTCGCGAGCGTCGGAACCGGCGGCACGATCTCCGGCGCCGGGCACTACCTGCGCGAGCGGAAGCCCGATCTCGTCATCGTCGGCGCCGACCCGGAGGGCTCGGTCCTGTCCGGCGACACCGCCCGGCCGTACCTCACCGAGGGTGTGGGCGAGGACTTCTTCCCCGGAACGTACGACCCCGCCGTCGTCGATCGCTGGGTTCGGGTCAGCGACCGCGACGCGTTCCTCGCCGCGCGCCGTCTGACGCGCGAGGAGGGCATCCTCTCGGGGGGATCGTGCGGGACCGCGCTCGTCGCCGCGCTGGCGGTTGCGCGGGAGCTCACCGAGTCCGGCGAGGGCCCGGGCAAGGTCGTCGTCGTGCTGCTCCCCGACAGCGGCCGGAGCTACCTCTCGAAGGTCTACAACGACGAGTGGATGCGGCTCAACGGGTTCCTCCCGACCGCGGGCGCGGTCGCGCGGGTCTCGGACATCCTCGTCGGGCACCACCACGGCGGCGAGCGGCCAGCGGTCGTGGTCGCGCGCACGACGCAACGCGTCGGCGAGGCGATCTCGACGCTCCAGGAGTTCGGGATCTCCCAGATGCCCGTGTCCGAGGACGCCGACGGCGCGTCCGTCGCGGGACTCGTCGGGTCGATCTCGGAGAAGGCGCTCCTCGATCGGGCGTACCGCGATCCCTCGATCGTGGAGCGGACCGTCGGCGAGGTCATGGAGAAGGCGCTGCCGCTGGTGGACGCGTCCGCGACGCTCGACGAGGCGTTCGCGCTGCTCAGCGGCGGTGCGCCGGCGGTCGTCGCGATCGCCGGCGAGGAACCGGCCGGCGTCGTCACGAAGCTCGACCTCCTCGAGTACCTGAGCCACCGCGGTCGCTAGATCGCGGGTG
>DASSMI010000223.1:0-3740 GCA_035688935.1 Candidatus Limnocylindrales bacterium
AGTCGCGCCGCGACGCGCCGGTAGAGGATGTACAGCTCCTCCTTCGGCGTCGCGCCGAGCCCGTTCACCAGGACGGCCACGCGCGAATCGGCCGGGTAGTCGCGGTCGGCGAGGATCGCGTCCACGAGCTCGTCCGCGATCTGGTCGGCGGGCTCCAGCGATCCGCGTCGGACGCCCGGCTCGCCATGGATGCCCATCCCGATCTCCATCTGGCCGGCGGGCAGCTCGAACGTCGGGACGCCCGCCGCGGGGATCGTGCACGGCGAGAGCGCGACACCCATCGTCCGGACGCCCTCGGCGGCGCGCCGGGTCACCGCCTCGACCTCGTCGAGGCTCGCTCCCCGCTCCGCCGCGGCCCCGGCGACCTTGTACAGGAAGAAGATGCCGGCGATCCCCCGGCGACGATCCGCGCGCTCGGGCGGCGCGGACGCCACGTCATCGGCCCCGAGGACCGTCCGGACCTCGATCCCGGACGCCGAGGCCAGCTCGGAGGCCAGGTCGAAGTTCATGATGTCGCCGCCGTAGTTGCCGTACAGGTACAGGACGCCGCGCCCGCCGTCGACGGCTTCGGTCACCGCGAGCATCTGCTCGGCGCTGGGTGACGCGAACACCTCGCCGATCGCGGCGCCGTCGAGGAGCCCGCGCCCGACGTAGCCCATGAACACCGGCAAGTGGCCCGAGCCGCCGCCGGTCACGATCGCGACCTTGTCGCGGGCCGGCGCGGACGCCCGCGCGATCCCGCGATCGCCCACGCGCCGCAGGTCCGCGGGGTGCGCGGCGACGATCCCCTCGAGCATCTCCTCGACAAAGCGCTCGGGGTCGTTGAGGATCTTCTGCATCGGTCCCTCCCGGCGACGACCCGCGCTCACGCGAACGCGCTAGAGCGCCTTCACCGCCGCGGTCAGCGAGGCGAGGCCCTCCTTCGCGTCGGCGAAGAGCATCCCCGTCTTGGCGTTCGTGTAGAGCTCGTTGTCGATGCCGGCGTAGCCCTTCCCCATCGACCGCTTCATCACGATGATCGACTTCGCGTGGTCGACGTCGAGAATCGGCATGCCCGACACGGGCGTCCCGGATCGGCGCGCCGCCGGGTTCGTCACGTCGTTCGCGCCGATGACGAGGGCCACGTCCGCCCGCTCGAACTCGGGGTTGATGTCCTCCATCTCCTTGAGCTGGGGATAGGGGACGTTCGCCTCGGCGAGGAGGACGTTCATGTGACCCGGCATCCGGCCGGCGACCGGGTGGATCGCGTACTTCACGTCGACGCCGCGCTCCTCGAGCAGGTCGGCCAGCTCGCGGACGGCGTGCTGGGCCTGCGCGACGGCGAGGCCGTAGCCCGGCACGACGATCACGTGCTGGGCGTAGGCCAGCTGGATGGCGGCATCGTCGACCCCGACTTCGCGGACGCTCGCGCCCTCGGCCCCGGCGGCGCCGGCCACCGAGTCGCCACCGCCGAACCCGCCGACCATGATGTTGATCACGGAGCGGTTCATCGCGTCGGCCATGAGCTTCGTCAGGATCGCGCCCGAGGCTCCGACGAGCGCGCCGGCGATGATCAGGACGACGTTGTCGAGGACGAAGCCGGCCATCGCCACGGCCGTGCCGGTGAAGCTGTTCAGGAGCGAGATGACGACCGGCATGTCGGCGCCGCCGATCGGCAGCGTCATCGTTACGCCGAAGATCAGCGCGACGAGCAGGATGATCGCCATGACCGGCACGCTCAGGTTGCCGGCCCACAGGAAGACCGCGCCGACGACGACGATCAGGGCGAGCGCCGCGGTCACGAGCTGACCGCCCGGGATCATGATCGGCTTGCCGGGGATCCGGCCCATGAGCTTCCCGGACGCGATGAGCGAGCCCGTGAACGTGATCGAGCCGATGACGATGTCGAGCACCGTCGCGACGTTGACCTGCGGTGAGGGCACGGCCGTCAGCCGGAGGTAGTCGTCGATCGCGATGAGGGCCGCCGCCCCGCCGCCGACCGCGTTGAACAGCGAGACCAGCTGCGGCATCGCCGTCATCTTCACGGTCCGCGCGGTGTAGAGGCCGAGGCCGCCACCGAGCGCGATGCCGAGGATGACGACGAGCCAGCCCGTGACGTTCAGCCCGTCCGGATGCGGGATGAGCAGCAGGTAGATCGCGGTGGCGACGATCGCGACGGCCATGCCACCCGCGGACAGCAGGTTGCCGTTCCGCGCCGTGGCGGGCGAGTTCATCCGGATCAGGCCGAGCACGAACGCGACGGCGCCCGCGAGCCAGGCGAGCCGAACGAGCGGATCGAGGATGCCGAGGTCCATCGGTCAGCCCTCCGCCTGCTCGGCCTGGGGCTTCGCGGCCGCCGGCTTCCGCTTGAACATCTGGAGCATCCGGTCGGTCACGACGTAGCCACCGACGACGTTCATCGTCGCGAACGCGACGGCGACGAACGCGAGCAGGTAGGAGACGGCGTTGTTCGCCTCGATGGCGATGAACATCGAGCCGACCAGGACGATCCCGTGGATCGAGTTCGCGCCCGACATCAGGGGGGTGTGGAGGGTGGCCGGGACCTTCGAGATCACCGCGAACCCGCACAGGATCGCAAGGACGAAGATCGTGAAGGCCGTGATCAGGGAGGCGACGTCAGAGCTCACGCGTTGGCTCCCGCTGGCTCGAGCAGCTTCTTGACCGGCTCGGCGATGACCGCGCCGTCCTTCGTGATGACCGTCGCCTTCGTGACCTCGTCCTCGAAGTCGAGATGGAGGTTCCCGTCCTTGACCATCCCGAGCAGCAGGGCCGAGATGTTCCGGGCGTAGAAGGCCGAGGCGCCCGCCGGCATCGTGGCCGGCAGGTTGTCGGGCGACACGATCGAGACGCCGTTGTCCGTCACGACCGTCTCGCCGGGCTTCGACAGCTCGCAGTTGCCGCCGAGCGCGCTGGCCGCCATGTCGACGATCACCGAGCCCGGCTTCATGCGGCTGACGGCGTCGGCGGTCACGAGGACCGGTGGCTTGCGGCCCGGGACCTGCGCGGTCGTGATGACGATGTCCATGCCGCCGATGACCTCGTTGAGCTCCGCCTGCTGGGCGGCTCGCTCGTCGGCGGTCAGCTCGCGGGCATACCCGCCGGAGCCGGTGGCGTCGATCGTCGTCTTGAGCTTCACGAACTGCGCGCCCAGGCTCTCGGCCTGTTCGCGTGTCTCGGGCCGGACGTCGTAGGCCTTCACGACGGCACCGAGGCGGCGCGCCGTCCCGATCGCCTGGAGGCCCGCGACGCCGATCCCCAGGATCAGGACGTTGGCCGGCTTCGCGGTCCCGGCGGCCGTCGTGAGGAGCGGGAAGTAGCGGCCGTACTCGTTCGCCGCGATCAGGACCGCCTTGTAGCCGCCGACGTTCGCCTGCGAGCTGAGCGCGTCCATCGACTGCGCCCGGCTGAGCGTCCGCGGGATCGCGTCGAGGCTGATCGCCGTGACGCCCTGCTTCGCGAGCGCCTCGCTCGTCTTCGGGTCGATCAGCGGCTGGAGGAGGCCCAGGACCGCCTGGCCCTGGTGCATCACCTTGACCTCGGAGTCGCTCGGCTTCTGGACGCGGAGGATCACGTCCGACTGGCCGTAGAGGTCCGCCGTGGACACGATCGTCGCGCCGGCCTCCTGGTACGCCGAGTCGGGGATCGCAGCGCCGTCGCCGGCACCTTTCTCGACGAGGACGTCGAGCCCTGCGGCCGTGAGCTTGCCGAGGGCCTCGGGGACCAGGGCCACGCGCCGCTCG
>DASSMI010000224.1:0-2441 GCA_035688935.1 Candidatus Limnocylindrales bacterium
GACTGGTGATTTCCGGCGCATCCGAGCGCCGCGGGTATACTGCACGGGCTCTGCCGCCCGAGCGCGCGCGATCCGCACCGTCCCTGTCGCGGAGCCGCAGCGCAGCCCCGCAACCCTCGATCCACATCCGCGAGGACCCCCCGCCCGTCATGCTCGACCGATTCCTCGGCCTCTTCTCCCGCGACATCGGGATCGATCTCGGGACCGCGAACACGCTGGTCCACGTCCGGGATCGCGGGATCGTGATGAGCGAGCCGTCGGTCGTCGCGATCGACTCGAAGAGCAAGCGCGTCCTCGCGATCGGCGCCGAGGCCAAGCGGATGGTCGGCCGGACGCCGGCCAGCATCACCGCGATCCGCCCGCTCCGCGACGGGGTCATCAGCGACTTCGACGTGACGGAGCAGATGATCAAGTACTTCGTGCACAAGGTCCACGATCGGGTCGGGCTCATCCCGCGGCCGCGGATGCTCCTCGGGATCCCGTCGGGCGTGACCGAGGTCGAGAAGCGGGCCGTGCGCGACGCCGCCCTCAACGCCGGTGCCCGCTGGGCCCGTCTGATCGAGGAGCCGATGGCGGCGGCGATCGGCAGCGGCCTGCCGGTCAGCGAGCCGAGCGGCAGCCTGATCGTGGACATCGGCGGTGGCACGACCGAGGTCGCGGTCATCAGCCTCGGCGGCATCGTCGTGAGCCGGAGCATCCGGATCGGCGGCGACGAGATGGACCAGGACATCGTCGGCTTCGCCCGGCGCGAGTACAACCTCTTCCTCGGTGAGCGGACGGCCGAGGACATCAAGATCGCCATCGGCTCGGCGTATCCCGGCGACTGGGACGCCCAGCGCGTCCAGCTCCGCGGCCGGGACCTGCTGACGGGCCTCCCGCGCAGCGTGGAGGTCGGCGCGGACCAGATCCGCGAGGCGATCGAGCCGTCCGTCGTCCAGATCGTCGACACGATCAAGGACACGATCGAGGAGACGCCGCCCGAGCTCGTGGCGGACATCATGGACCAGGGCATCGTCCTCGCCGGCGGCGGCGCGCTCCTCGCCGGCCTCGACCGGCGCGTGGCCGACGCCACCCAGATGCCGGTCCACGTCGCGGACGACCCCCTGACCTGCGTCGCGCGCGGCACCGGCGTCGTCCTCCAGGAGATGTCGAATCCGTCCATGGAGCGGGTGCTGGTCGCGGACACGTACGCCCGCGCGCCGCGCTGAGGGTCGCCACCGAGCGGTTGGCGCCCACCTCGTAGGCTCTTCGCATGACGACCCTGCTCGCCACTCGTGCCGCCCGCCGACGCGCCGTCGCCTTCTCGGTCCTCCTGTCGGCGAGCCTCGTCCTCATGGCGATCTCGTCGAGCCCGGGCGTCACCGAGTTCCAGAACGCCATGAGCTTCGCGCTGCGGCCGGTCACCGGCGCCATCCACGGCGTGGCCGACACGCTCTCGAGCACGATCGCCGCCATCGGCGAGATCCAGCAGCTCCACTCGGACAACGCCGCCCTCCGGCGCGACGTCGAGCGGCTGACGATCGCCAACGAGCGAGCCCAGGCGCTCGAGGGGGAGAACGAGCAGCTCACCGCGCTCCTGCAGCTCCGCTCGTCGCTCTCGTTCGAGACGACGGCGGCCGAGGTGATCGCCCGCGACTCGGCCGAGACGCGCCGGGTGGTCACGCTCTCGAAGGGAACGGACGCCGGGATCGAGGTCGGCGACGTGGTCATCGCCGAAGGTGGCGCGCTCGTGGGGCGGGTGACGCAGGCCGGCCCGAACGCCGCGGCGGTCACGCTCGTCAGCGACGGCAGCTCCACGGTCAGCGGCCAGACGGAGCAGAGCCACGCCCGGGGCGACGTCGTCGGCCAGCTCGGCGGGGCGCTGATCATGCAGAACATCGACTCGACGATCCCGGTGAAGGCCGGTGAGCAGGTGCTGACGGCCGGCATCGAGCTCGCCGGCGGGATCCGGTCGCCGTATCCCAAGAACCTCCTGATCGGCGTGATCACCGACGTCCGCAAGGACCCGAACTCGGTGGTCCAGACGGCCTATCTCCAGCCGACCGTGGACCTGGATCATCTCCAGTTCGTCCTCGTGGTCCTCGACTACGCCGGCGGGCTGCCCGGCCCGGACGACACGCCCATCGACTGCGGGCTCACGGGACCCGGCGGAGCGCTGCCGGGCGGCGAGCAGCCGTGCATCGAGCCGAGCGCGCCGGCGGCGAGCCCGATCGTCCCGTGAGTCGCGGACCCTCTGCTACCGTGACGGCGTGAAAGGAATCGTCCTCGCCGGCGGGACGGCGACCCGCCTGTTCCCGCTCACGATCGTCACGAACAAGCACCTGCTCCCGATCTACGACCGGCCGATGATCTACTACCCGATCGAGACGCTGGCCGGCATGGGCATCCGCGAGGTGATGGTCATCGTCGGCGGCAAGAGCGTCGGCGACGTCGTCGAGCTG
>DASSMI010000225.1:0-2972 GCA_035688935.1 Candidatus Limnocylindrales bacterium
GGCCAGCGGATCGACATCTCGCTCCTCGGCTCGACCCTCGCCGGGCTCGTCAACCAGGCCCAGAACGCGTTCGCGGGCGCCGTCCCGGGCCGGCTCGGCAACGAGCACCCGAACATCGTCCCGTACCAGACCTTCGACACGCTCGACGGCACGATCGCCGTCGCAGTGGGCAGCGAGCGGCAGTGGCCCCGGTTCTGTCGGGCGCTGGGGCTGCCCGCGCTCGCGGACGACCCCGAGTTCGCGACGAACGGCGATCGCGTCGCGAACCGCGAGCGCCTGCTGCCCACCCTCGCGGAGCGGTTCGCCGAGCGCTCGACCGCGGAGTGGCTGGCGGCGCTCGACGGCGCCGACGTCCCCGCCGGCCCGATCCTCGACGTCGGGGCGGCCTTCGATTCGCCGTGGGCCGCAGGCCGCACGGTCGAGCTGGATCACCCGAGGCTCGGCAGGATCCGCCAGGTCGCGCCGCCGTTCGAGCTGTCCGCGACGCCGGCATCCGTGCGGACCCCGCCGCCGCTGCTCGGCGAGCACACGGACCGGATCCTGGCCGAGCTCGGGTACGACGCGCCAGCCATCGCCTCGCTCCGCGACGCCGGGGTGGTCTGAGCGCGACGGGAACCGGCGGTCAGAGCTCCTGGCGCCGGAAGGCGAGCCACGACACGACGCCCGCGGCCGCGATCAGGAGCGCGGTGGCCACGATCGGCGTCCACGGGTCGGTCACCGGCCGGCCCAGCGAGACCCCGTGGATGACCGGGCCCAGGCCCGTCGGCACGAACCGCGCGAGCGGCGGGATGGCGCTGGCGATCCCGACGACGACGAACGCAACGATCCCGAGTCCGGCTGCGGCGAGGCTCGACCGGCTCAGCGTGCTGCCGACGAAGGTGATCGCGGCCCAGGCGACGAGCATCAGCCACTGCAGCGCGGCCGCGGCCACCGTGCCGGCGAGCGGCAGCGGCTCGAACAGGACGAGCGTGTAGAACCACGACCCGACCGCCGCGACCGCCGTGGCCACCCCGAGCGTGGCGCCGATCGCCAGGAGCTTGCTCGCGAGGAACGCGCCTCGCCCGACCGGCTTCGACAGGACCATCGCGGCCGTCCCGCGCTCCTTCTCGGTCGCGACGGCGCCCATGGCCAGCAGCACCGCGATCAAGGCACCGAACTGGCCGAGGTTCTTCGCGAGCTGGGCGACCGCATCAGCGGCCGTGGGCGTCGGCAGCTGGATCTGGAACTGATCGCCCGCGACGGCTTTCAGGAGCTCCGGCGTGAACCGGGCCAGGAGCGGCGAGGACAGCCCGACCAGGAGGAAGACGACCGAGACGACCGGCAGCCGGAGCGTCCGCCACTGCTCGAGGAGCTCCTTCCGGAGGAACGGTCGCAGGCCGGCCATCACTCGCCGACCTCGCGCGGACGGACGAACCCGCGTCCGTCGAGCTCGTCCGCGCGGCGCGGCCCCACGAGCTCGATGAAGACGTCCTCGAGGCTGGGCCGGGACCGTTGGAACGAGGCGAGCCGAACGCCGGCCGCCACGATCAGCGGCAAGGCGCCCGCGGCGGCCGCCGCATCGTCCGCGACGGTCACGCGCACGACTCCGCCTGGTTCCGTCGTCACGTCGCGCGTCCACGGCGCGGCTCGGAGCGCGGCCACGAGTCGGGCGATGGCGTCGTCCTGTCCGGCGTCCGCGACGAGGCGGTAGATCGGCCGGGCGTGAGCCTCGAGGAGCGCGTCGAGCGGACCTTCCGTGACGAGCCGGCCGCGGTCGAGGATCGCCACCCGATCGCAGATGCGCTCCACGTCGGCAAGGACATGGGTCGAGAACACGACCGTCCGCTCGCCGCGAAGGTTGGCGATCAGCTCGAGGACGTCCCGCCGGCCCTCAGGGTCGAGGGAGCTGACGGGTTCGTCGAGGAACACGATCGCCGGGTCGCCGATCAGCGCCTGGGCGATCCCGAGGCGCTGGCGCATCCCGCCCGAGTAGCCGCCGATCCGGCGCTCGGCCGCCTCGGTGAGGCCGGCCTGGACGAGCATCGCCGCAACGCGCTCGCGAAGCTCCGATCCATCCAGGCCCGCCAGCCGACCGACGAGCTCGAGCAGCTCGCGGCCGCGCATCCAGCCGTAGTAGCGCGGATCCTGGTCGAGGTACCCGACCCGACGATGGAGGTCCGGGCGGTCGAGCCCGGCCGGGACCCCCGCGACCTCCGCCGATCCCGCGTGTGGCCGGGCCAACCCGGTGAGGATCCGGAGCGCCGTGGTCTTGCCGGCGCCGTTCGGCCCGAGGAGCCCGAAGACGGAGCCCGTCGGGACGTCGAGATCGAGCCCGTCCAGGGCGAGCACCGAGCCGAAGCGCTTCGTCAGCCCGCGAGCGTGGACCGCCAGCACGGGCGCGGCCGCGACCGTCACGCTTCCTCCCGCCCGGCGACGAAGTAGACGATCGGGCCGAGGATGTTCACGAAGACGATCACCAGGACCCACACGAGCTTGCTGCCGCCGCGCACGCGTCGCTCCGCCTTCTCGAGGTCGTAGAGCGCGGCGATCATCAGGCCCAGCTGGATCAGGATGATCGGCGCGAGCAGACCGATGATCTGCGCCGTCGACAGTGGTGCCACGACGGCACGATACGCGGGGCCGATCCGTCCGGTGGCCCCGGATCGACGACTGCGCTCCTGCACGGATCGGCGACCGGACGGAGGCGATCGCGCGCTAGACTCGGCCGGCCGCCCAACCCCGCGGCCACGCCAGCCCGTTGACCGTTCCGGAGGACCCGATGACCGACGACCGCGAGCGCTGGGCGCTCATCCTCGGCGCCTCGAGCGGCATGGGCGAGGCGACGTCGCTCGCCCTCGCCGGAGCCGGCTACAACATCGCCGGGATCCACCTGGACTTCCGGGCCGGGCTCCAGCACGTCGAGGAGGTCAAGGCCGGGATCGCGGCCGCGGGCGCCGAGGCGCTGTTCATCAACATGAACGCGGCCGACGACG
>DASSMI010000226.1:0-7414 GCA_035688935.1 Candidatus Limnocylindrales bacterium
GCCCGCTCCTGGTCGAGGACGAACACGTTCACGTGGTTCATGCGGCTGATCATCACGCCTCCTTCGCTTGCGTCCCGCTCACCGTAGGCGAGGCAACCGCGTCGGTGCTTCTTCCCGATTGCGGACCTGCGGGGTGCGGCCGAGTCCACATCAGCACCACGCAGCCCGGGATCGGCGGGACGCCCGTCCGGGCGATCGCCTCTTCGCGATACGCGCTCGGGGTCTGCCCGACGAGCGCGCGGAAGCGAGCACTGAACGAGCCCAGGCTGGAGAACCCGACCAGGAAACAGATCTCGGTCACCGACAGGTTGGCCGTCCGGAGCAGCGTCTTCGCCCGCTCGATGCGGCGGCGGGTGAGGTAGTCGCGCGGGGTCTCTCCGTATGCCGCGGCGAACGCCCGCGCGAAGTGGAAGCGCGAATACCCCGCCTCGCGCGCCATCGCGCCGAGGTCGAGCGGCTCGGCGTAGTCGCGGTCGATCAGATCACGCGCCCGCCTGAGCGCCGGGAGGATCGTGAGCGTATTCGCGGTCACGTCGCCCAGTCTGACGGGCCAGACGACGAGTCCGCATCCGGCCCGGCGCGAACGCCGCTCCACTGATTCCGATCGCTCGGGAGAATCTGGCAGCGGACTGTCACACCGTGACCCCTCCCGTCGGCCGCTCTGGCCGTCCGGCATGCGAGTCTCGGATGGGACATCCTCACGGAGACCGATCATGACCGGACTGGAGCACGCAGCCCACACCGCGATCAGCGGGGCGAAAACGCTCGTCGACACGCTACCGGCCCGACTGCGCTCCCTCGGCCTTCTTGCCGTCGCAGTCCTCGTGGTCGCCTGCAAAGGTGGTGGCAGCAGCTACTAGCATCGCGGGTAGCCGCGATTGTGGAGCGCCGAGCGTAGCGCGCTCAGTCAGCAGGTCTTCGTTCGAGCGCGGGCGGCGCGGTCAGAACCCGTCAGCAGGGAAAGGTACTGGAACCGTGGGTGGGCAGGATGTGACCTACGGAGCGAGCGACGCAACCAGATACACAACGTCAGCTAGCCCGGCAAAGCAATACGCCCGCTCTACACCCCGACTTCGCGTAACTGGGCCCAAGCCATGGCCGGTGCTTGAGATCGGCGTGGCGCCCACGCGCGCGTCCTCGCTGGTCGTCGCGTCGAGCCACGAGCGAATCCTCGCGTCGAGACGACAGAGTTTCTGCGAGATCACGGCGGGCCTGCCTAGGATCGCCTCAGTAGCGGCGGGCCTGCCTAGGATCGCGTCAGTAGCGGCGGGCCTCGTCTATCGTGCCTTGCTGATCAGTCCACGCGGTGATTCTCATTGTGGCGTGGGCAATGTCCCACGCGACCCACACGGCACGCCGAATATCGACGGCGACGACTGTCGCGTCGGAGGCATTCGAAGCATTCCACCAAGCCTCAGGATCGGCTGCCAACAGCGTTTGGTCCGTAACCACCTCGGCGAGACCGCTCAGCTTGAACTCTCCTTCCGAGCCGTTCACGTCGGACACCGAGCTGTGGACCGTGCAGAGCGGGTTGTCGGCGAGGTCACGTGCCTTCCCGGACGACTTCAGCAACCCGAAGAGCAGGTCGTCCCCGACGAAATATGGCTCGACAGGGCTAATGCGCGGCCAACCGTTCCGTTGCACTGTCCCGAGTAGGGCGACGTGGGTCGCCTCGAAGCGGAGGCGGCCGGACTCGGCGATCTCGGGCGCGGCTCGTTCGAACTCGCGCCAATTCACGCAACCGATCCTACGACTTCGCTGCGCGCAGCCCTTGCCGTGCTCGGCGGGAGGCTCCCCCACACACGGATTGTGCCGTCCGGCGGGGCCTGAGGACCGCGGACCGCGACGCTCAATCTACAAGTGCCCTCGAACGTTCGTCGGCGGGATCGTGTGCGTCGTTCCGGGTGGCAGCCTCGACCTCAAGGCGGTCGGCCGCCCCTGACGTTCGTTGCTTTGTCACGGCGAGCCTCGCAAGCGAGCTACGCTGCGGAACGACGCCTCGTCGGTGAACACCTGCTGTGGTGAAGGCGGCAGGCCATCAGGTCGGTTCCGAAGCGACCGTCAACCGCGTATCCCGGACGGCCGTGCTTTGATGGCCCAGCCGGAGAGCGGGCAATCCGTTCAGTTAGCAGGTCCTCGCGGGATCGCACAGCCTCCCACTGCCGCGGCGACTGTCGAGGACGGTGGTAAGTCCAGATACCGCTCTTCCCGAGCACGGAATCAGGAATGGAGCCGACACTCGGATTTGAACCGAGGACCTGCTGTTTACGAAACAGCTGCTCTACCGCTGAGCTATGTCGGCCCGGACCGGGAGTATAGGCGAAGAGCCCCCGCGCTCACCATGGCCCGATCGGCGGGTCTCCGGGAATCACGAACGCCGCCCCGTTCCCGGGGCGGCGTTCTGGGCGGGCGAGGTCTAGCTGGCGCGCATGCCGCGCGGGTGCGAGCCCTTGTCCTCGGTGTCGAACCGCGGCGTGACGTTGCCGGGCGCGTACGGAGCGGGCGCCGCCTGCGGCGTCTCGAAGCGCGAGCCCCTGTCGAGATACGCCGGGGCCGCGACGGGCGCCGCGGCCGGCTTGCTCGACGTGAGGTTCAGCGCGCCCCACGCGACAGCTCCGGCGGTGACGAGCGTGGCGACGCCAACGGCGATCGCGCTGAGGATCGGTCCCTGCGCCAGCGGGCGCTGGATCGTGCCGGTCGATGCGGACATCTTGTCCTCCCTGCACCTTGTCCGCCGGCGTTCATCTGGGCCGGTGCGGCTCGGTGTCGATGGACGCCATGCTCGGCCCGGCGACTGGCGCCGCCATCGGGCGCCCGCCGCATCGGGCCGCCGTCAGGTACCTCAAAGTGCGGCTCGCGCCGCGGCCGCTCGCCTCACGCACGCGTCTCGGTCGCCGATCCGAACCCGGTCTGGAGTCCCTTGAGCACCTCCATCATCCCGAGGTGGCGGCAGTCGTGCGTCAGGAAGTTCAGGACGTTCAACCGGATCCGGCTCACCCGCGTCGCGAACGCCGGATCGAGTTCCTCGGCGCTCGGGTAGCGCTCGTCCACGAGGGTGACGAACGCCTCGAGGTCGGCGTAGGAGCGACGGATGTAGCCGAGCAGTTCCGGCTTCGGCGGGATCGGAAGGCTCGCCGCGACGTCGTCCGTCAGCCCGGTCCCAACCGTCGTCGCCGCCTCGGGCGGGAAGCCCCACCGCTCCGCCAGCCCCTCGCGCGCCCACAGCTCGGTCGGCGGGCCGAAGTCCGGCCCGAGCTGCTCCACCCGCTCCACGAGCGCCGAGCGGAGGAAGTCCGCCTCGCGACCGAGGTGCCAGAGATGGAATCCGATCGACGTCGCGTAGCCTTCCGGTCGCCAGCGGAGCTGCTCGTCGTCGAGCGACTCGGCCAGCTCCAGCACGACGCGGTGGATCTCGCGCGAGCTGACGTCGAGGTCGGAGGGTGTGGTCGTCGGGGGCGCCATCGCGAAGTCCTCCGTGCGTCGGGCACAACCTGAGCGCCGGCCCCTGCACGCGACAACCGCTCATGGGTGACATACCGGGCGGAGCATCGCGACGTTCGCTCCCTGTGCGACGATCGATCGGTGACGAGGGAAGGCCCGGTCGACGCCCGCGACCCGACCGACCTCGGCGTGACCGAGGCCGCCGCCGCGATCAGCGACGGCCGGCTGACAGCGGCCGAGCTCGTCGCGGCGTGTCTGGATCGGATCCAGGCGACCGACGGCGAGATCGCGGCATGGGTCACGGTGGATCGCGACGGCGCGATGGCGGCGGCAACGGCTGCCGACAAAGCCGTCGTCGGTGGCGGGATCCTCGGCCCGCTCCATGGTGTCCCCGTCGGCGTCAAGGACCTGATCGACGTCGCCGGGTTCGTCACGACGAACGGCGCGGGTTCCTTCGCCCACAGGACGGCGGCCGCCGACTCGGCGATCGTGGCGCGGCTGCGCGAGGCCGGGGCGATCATCATCGGAAAGACCGTCCCCACCGCGTTCGCGTACAAGGACGAGCCGCCGACCCGCAACCCCTGGAATCTGGACCGGACGCCGGGTGGCTCGTCGTCCGGTTCCGCGGCGGCCGTCGCGGCTCGTCACGTCCCGGCCGCGATCGGGACGCAGACGATCGGGTCGATCCTCCGACCGGCGGCGTTCTGCGGTGTGGTCGGGTTGAAGGGCCCGCACGGTGCGGTGCCGCTCGACGGCGTGACGCCGCTGTCGTGGTCGCTCGACCATGGCGGGCCACTAACGCGGTCGGTGGCCGACGCGGTCGCCGTCGAGGCGGTCCTGACGGGCGAGCCGATCGAGCGATCGGCTGAGGCTCGGCCGCCCCGGCTTGCCCTCCCGGCCGCGCTCCTCGGCCAGGCCGAGCCCGAGCTCCGGTCGCATCTCGATCGGACGGTCGAGGCGCTGGCCACCGCCGGCGCCGTGATCGAGCCCATCGGCATACCGGCGAACCTCGATGAGGCGATCGAGGCGGGCCGGCTCGTCCTGGCCGCGGAGGCCGCGACGGTCCACGGACCGATGTTCGCCGACCATGGCGACGAGTACCCGCCGGAGATCGGGGGCCTGGTCCGAACCGGGCTCGAGCGGCGCGCGACCGAGCTCGTGGAGGCTCACCGCGAGATCGATCGCTTCCGGACGGCGATGGCGCCCATCCTGGCCCGATTCGACGCGCTCCTCTCACCGACCGCCCGAGGAACGGCTCCGCGGATCGGCGCGGGCACCGGCGATCCTGGTCTGTGCGCGCCGTGGAGCTTCATCGGCGTTCCCTCGATCAGCCTGCCGATCGGTCTTGCCGCCGACCGGTTGCCGCTGGGGATCCAGCTCGTCGGCGGCCGCGAGCGGATGTCGCAGATGCTCCGCGCGGCCGCCTGGGTCGAACAGGTCGTCGACTTCACGGAGCGCCCGCCGGGACCCCGCCCTGCCGTGGCGGGACAGATGACGTAGCCCGGCCTCGACGAACGTACGCAATTCCGGCCCGGACCCGGATTCGGCTGAAGAAACGCTCCGGCGCGCCGCTCATTCCTTTCGTGAGAACACCGAGGTGGGCGACCACCTCTCGACACGAAAGGACATCGACACCATGAACCGCTCGCTCGCCTTGCCCGGCCTCGCCCTCGTCGCGGTCTTCGCCTTCGCCGCGTGCACGAGCGCGGGCGCCGGCGCTCCCGCCAGCCAGCCGCCGGCGCCGTCCGCCCCCGTCGCGACGTCAGCGCCCTCCGCGCCGGTCGCGACGCCCGTCGCAACCCCGGCGCCGGCCGTCACTCCGACGCCGGTTCCGGCCCCGTCCGACGAGCCGGCCGACTCGCCCTCGAACGGCCCGATCAAGGTCGACCTGGAGACCGCGACCGGTCACGACGTCTCGATCGAGATCCTCGACGACGGCGATCACGTCGTCGCTGCTCGCTCGGGGCATCCCGGTGACGGCGCCTCGGTCGCGTTCGGGACGGTCGCCGCGAAGAACCTCGACGCGCGGACCGTCCAGTTCACGTGGTCCGACACGCCCGGCGATGCCGAGCTCGGCCTGTTCGTCAGCGAATCGATGAAGGTCGTCCTCGTCATCCGGCCCGAGCGCGACGGCGGCGACGCGATCGCCTTCGATCGGGTCCTGGTCGTCGAGTTCGACGGGCCGGTCGACGCCGGCAAGCTCCAGCTCGGGATCCAGGAAGGTCTCGACACCGCCGGCTGATCCCGGAACGCTCCAGCGCACGCCCCGGCGCCGACGGCGCCGGGGCGTCGGATTCCCGCGGAGGTCCGCCCGCCGCTCGTCGGGTAGTCTGGACCGGCCACGCATTGGACCGGTGACCGGGCCGCCAGCCGCGGAGGATGGATGACGAATCTCACCGATCTCGCGGACATCGACCCAATCCAGGTCTGGGACGGCGTCGTCGCGCGGCGGGTCGAAGGCGAGCGGCTGACCGTGGCGGTCGTCGAGCTCGCGCCGGATGCGATCGTTCCCGAGCATCGCCACGCGAACGAGCAGTGCGGGCTCGTGATCGAGGGCGAGGTCCGGTTCCGGATCGCCGACGAGGAGCGCGTCCTCGGCCCCGGCGGGACGTGGCGGATCCTCGGGGACACGCCCCATTCGCTGGTCACCGGTCCCGAGGGAGCCGTCGTGATCGACGTGTTCGCGCCCCGTCGCGACGACTGGGCGGACCGGCCCCGGGTCGGGTCGGACGAGGAGCCGGCCGCACTCGTGTGGCCCCGCGGCCGATGACGGATCGTGACCCGACCGCGGACGATCCGTACGGCGAGCTCGAGGTCGATCCGCGGGCCGACGCGTCCGCGATCCGTCGCGCCTACCACGCCAAGGCCCGGATCCATCATCCCGACCGCGGCGGCGATCCGGCCGCGATGACACGCCTCAACGTCGCCTACGAGGTCCTCCGCGACCCGACCCGCCGGCGCCGCCACGATGCGACCCGACCGCGTCCGGCTCGCCCCGGCGCGACTCCACCGCCCTGGACCGGCGCCGCAGGTCCGCCCCCCGGCAAGCCGTCCGGCCCGGTCCTCGACTTCGGCCTGTTCGCCGGCTGGTCGATCGGCGAGATCGGGCGGTATGACCCGGGCTACCTCGTCTGGCTGTCCGAACGTCGCGAGGGGCATCCGTATCTCGCGGCGATCGAGCGGATCATCGCGCCGATGCGCGAGGCCGCCGCGGCACGACCCCAGGGACGCGCCGCGCGCCGCCGGTGATGGTTCGCAGCGCACAGCTCCGCGGTCTCGCCCTTGCGACCGCGTCGATCGCGATCGTCGTTGCGTGCTCGAACCCCGTCGGGCCCGGACCGTCGTCTGTCGGCGCGTCGCCGACCCCGTCGAGCGTTGCCTCCGCCGGCACCGGCGGCGCGGAGACCCCGGAGGCCGCGGCCGCGCTCGTCCTCGCCACGGATCCGCGGTTCAGCGGGATCGGCCCCGTCGACCCCAACGTCATCGGCGCCTGCTGCTCGTGGTCCGTCGCGCCGAGCGACGACGGCTGGACCGTCACGATCGAGATCGGCTGGGGCGACTGCCCGGCCGGCTGCATCGATCGCCATCACTGGGTGTACGGAGTGACGCGGGCCGGCGCCGTGAGCCTCCTGCGCGAGGACGGACCGCCGCTCCCGGCAGGCGTCCCGCCACCCTCAGGCGATCAGACGGGTCTGGTCGGGATCCGCGGTGTCGCGAGCGCCGGCCCCACCTGCCCCGTTCAGCGCCCGAACGACCCGAACTGCGTACCGCGGCCGGTCGTCGGAGCGACGATCCACGTCATCGACGAGACGGGGACGGAGGTCGCCCTGCTCGAGACGGACGCGACCGGCGCGTTCTCGGTGACCCTGCCGCCCGGCCGCTACCAGGTCCGGGCCGACCCGGTCGAGGGCCTGATGGTTGCGCCCGACCCGATCGTGGTCGAGGTCAGCTCGGGCCTCGCGCCGGTCGACCT
>DASSMI010000227.1:0-5252 GCA_035688935.1 Candidatus Limnocylindrales bacterium
TCGCCGTACTCGGTCTTCGACAACACCGGTCAGGACTGCTGCGCCCGGTCGCGGATCCTCGTCGAACGCTCTGTCCAGGAGCGGGTCGTGGAGCTGTTCGCCGAGGCGACGCGGAACGTCAAGGTCGGCGATCCCGCCGACGAGGCGACCGAGGTCGGGACGCTCGTGTCGTTCAAGCAGCGCGACCGGGTCAAGGACTACATCGAGATCGGGCTGGGCGAGGGGGCCTCGATCGTCGTGGGCGGCGCCGAGCCCGATGATCCGGCGCTCGCCGGCGGGGCGTACCTGATGCCGACGGTCTTCGACGGCGTGTCGAACGACATGCGGATCGCCAAAGAGGAGATCTTCGGCCCGGTGGTCTCGGTCATCCCGTTCGATACCGAGGAGGAGGCCCTCCGCCTCGCGAACGCGACGCCGTACGGGCTGTCCGGCTCGATCTGGAGCCGTGACATCGGCAAGGCCCTGCGGGCCGCCCGGGCGCTGCAGTCGGGCGTGATCTCCGTGAACTCGAACTCGTCGGTCCACACGGAGGCGCCGTTCGGCGGCTACAAGATGTCCGGCATCGGGCGCGAGCTCGGGATGGGCGCGCTCGACCTGTACACGGAGACGAAGAACGTCTTCATCGACCTCAGCTGACGGGTTCGCCGCTCGGGGCACGGTCCGGGCGGGAGCCGGCCGCCGGCTGTCGCTGTGGGTCGCGCCTCTGTTGTTGGTGGGCGTCGCCGTGATCGGGATCGCCGGGCGGGTGGCTCCGGCGGTCCGGCCTGCGCCTCGCGGATCGGCGGCGGTCGCCGGCCCGTCGGCGGTCGACGTCGTCGCTGTCTTGCCACCATCGTCCAGGCCGCGCGCCGCGCTCGGCGTTCCGTATCAGCACGCTCGCGAGGAGGGCACCGACGGCCTGATGGGTGGGATCCCGTTCGGCCTGCCGGCCGACTCGCCGCTGGTCCGCCTCGATCGGATCAACCGCTTCACGATCGACGACGTCGCGCTGGGCTGGTCCGGCGGCTCCTCGTTCCCGACGCGGGTGCACCGGATCGGCGGGCTGCCCTCGTACGCGACGGACCCGCGGGCGCGCTAGAGAAGGATCAGCGATCGCGGGCCGGGATCGCGCCCGGCGCGGAGCTCGCGCAGGATCCGCCGGGCGTTGCGATCGAACCCCGCGAAGGCGGCCGGCGCCGCTTCGAGAGCGCGCCGATTCCGGAGCGTCGCCGCGATCACGAGGATCACGCCCGCGACGCCACCGTCGCGGATCTTGCGCTCCAGCCGCCGTTCCAGCGCCTGAGTGTCGTCGATCACCGTCTCCGCTTCCACGGGCCGCTCCCACGCCGGTGCCACAACGAACCCGTCCCAGGCTCGGAGGTCGCCCTCGATCGGCAGTGTCACTTCCGTTCGCATCCGGAGCGTCGGATGGAGCTCGCGTCGGAACCGATCCAAGAGCCGCTGCTGCGCCGCGTCACGGATGGCGTCCCCAGCGGGATAGGCATTCAGCCGAAGGTCGAGACCCACCGAGCCTGCCATCGCGGCGAGCAATCGGATGTCCGGGCTCCGCGTCTCTCGCGACTCGATCCGCGCGACCGTCGCCGGGTCGACGGCGCACGCGGATCCAACGACCCGCTGGCTGAGTCCCGAGACGCGTCGGGCAGCCGCGATATCGCTGATTGCCCGAGCAAGGTCCAACTCGATCCGGCGACGCGCTCGATCCACCGGACCGTTCCGAACACCCATCGGCACATCCTGCCGACGTGGCCTTACCGCTCCATTACGCGACCTCAAGCGGTGCCCATGCGCTGGACGCAACAAACGGCGCTCGTCGGCCGGGAACGATGTGCCGGCTGACCGATCAGGCGATCGACGACGCGGCGCACGCATCATCTGAGACCCAGGACCCTCCCGGGCCGACGTTTGATGCGCTCAGCGCGGCGGGCGCGCCAGGAGGCTGGCCGACCGAGCGGGGCTACTCGTCCCAGTGGCGATCCGCCGGGTGGATGTCGGGCCGGCGGCGGTGGAGCCAGTCCCGGATCGCCCAGTAGGAGGTCTTGAACGCGATCCCCGGCCACGGGATCTCGTCCGGTGGGAATGCGCGGATCTCGAGCGCCTCGGGGTTCAGCTTGGGCGACCCACCGACCACGTTGGCCTCGTAGGCAAGAACGACGACCGCGGCCTCGAGCCGCGAGTACAGCCCGACGATCTCGCCCGGCTCCACGATCAGCCCGGTCTCCTCGAGCGTCTCGCGGACCGCCGCCTCGCCGACCGTCTCGTCGACCTCGAGGAAGCCGCCGGGCTGTGCCCACCAGCCGCGGCCCGGCTCGATCCCCCGCCGGAGGAGCACCAAGTCCCCGGCCGGCGTGACCGGGAGCGTCGTCACGACGAGCCGCGGGTTCACGTACGCGATATAGCCGCACGACGGACAGCCCAGCCGGTCGCGATCCTCGCCCTCGATCGGCCCGAACGTCAGCTCGGTCCCGCAGCGAGAGCAGTAGTTGAGCATCTCGGCCATCCAGGGCGGGACGCCGCCGCCCGACGGGATCCCGGTCGAGCGCGCATCGGGCCCGCGCCCGAACGCGTCCAGCAGCTCGCCGACGTCGCCCGCGGTCATGCGCTGAGCGCCACGACGGCCGCGGCCACGAGGGCCGCCAACCCGACGATGCTCGCCGCGACCCATGCGAGCCGGAACCACCCGCGCCCGGGGTTCACCGGCATCCATGCCCACGCCGATCGCCAGATGCGGACGACGGCGTCCGCGGTCGTCACCACGAGCAGGGGCGCGGCGATCAGGACGCACAGCTTGATCAGCGGGCTGCCGAGCGGCGTCCCGAACTCGAGCGCGGTGATCGCAACCGCGCCGAGGAGGAGGACGGGCACGGACAGCAGCACGTAGTGCTTCTGGAGCGGGGTCGGGGCGACCTCCGGGACGGACCGCGCGGGCAGCCCCTGGAGGCTCGGCGGCAGGTTGACCGGCTGTCGCTCGAGCACCGGCATGCCGCGCTCCCAGCGCTCGTCGTCCATCGGCCGAGTGTACGACCGCGGCTCCGATCGCCCCCGGCGGCACCTTCCTCGGGCCAGAGCCCGTCGTTCGCTGGACTAGAGCCCCTCGTTCGCCGGATCGGCGGCGATCGCGTCGGCTGCCGCCGCACGACGGGCCCGCAACCGCTCGCCGACCGCCGGCTCCGCCACGGCCACGATCGACGCGGCCAGGAGCGCGGCGTTCTCGCCGTTCCCGACCCCGACGGTCGCGACCGGGACGCCCTTCGGCATCTGGACGATCGCGAGCAGCGCATCGAGGCCATCCGAGACGCCGCCCGCCATCGGGACGCCGATCACGGGCAACGTCGTCTGCGAGGCGACGACCCCGGGGAGGTGCGCCGCGAGACCCGCGATCGCGATGAAGCAGCGGATCCCGCGAGCGTCCGCACCGGCGATGAACCGCGAGAGCAGGTCCGGGGCGCGATGCGCGGAGATCACCCGGATCTCCGAGTCGACGCCGAGCTCGTCGAGGACCGCCATCGCTCGCTCGGCCGCCGCGATGTCCGACCGGCTCCCGACGACGATCCCGACTCGTGCGGTCGCGTCCGCCTCGTTCGCGTCCAGGGTCACGGTGCTCCTCCTGTGTGCTCGTCGGCCGGCGCATCGACCGGGACCTCGCCGGCCGCGACGTTCGCGAACTGGTTGTTCGCCGGCCGCGGGATTCCGAGGCGGTCGAACGCGGCGAGGATCCAGTCGCCCTTCTCCGCCTGGTACTGCATGCGGTCCGCGGCGACGCCGTCAGGGCCCACGATCTGCCACTTGACCTGGGCATATCCATCCCGGAGGGACGGGTCCGCGCGGAGCGCATCCCGGAATCGGAGGTCCTTCTCCAGATCGGCCGTCCCGCGCGGGTGGACGTGGAAGTGGATGCGGTAGGTCACGCCGCCGTCCTGGATCGAGCCGACGTGCATCGGCCGCGTCGGGGGCCACGCATCCGGCCCCGCCTGGGGCCCGAACCCGAGCGCGTACATCGCCTCGGTGATCGCCGGGATGTCAGCCGGGTCCGCCTCGGTCCCGAGGTCGATGATCCCCTTGCCCGGCAGACCGGGCACGGCCGAGCTGCCGATGTGCTCGACGACCAGATCCGGACGAGCGCGGTGGATGATCGCGATGACCCGCTCCGCGATCGCCGCGGACCGCGGGTCCCAGGGCCGGACGGAGGCCGGGCCACGCGCATACGGCCCGATCGGTCGTTCCGGCGTGCCACTCACCGCGGCAGTGTAGATTCCGGCCATGCGACGCGTGATCGGCCGACGCACGTTCGAGGTGGACGTCGGCTAACTCGATCCGTTGCTCGGCGCCGCGTCCCGGGTCCTCGTCGACCTGGGCACCGGCGATGGACGAGCGGTTCTCGAGCGCGCCCGGCGCGAACCGGATGCGCTCGTCATCGGCATCGACGCGTCCGCCGCGGGGATGGCCGAGTCATCGCTCCGCGCCGCCCGCTCGCCGCGGAAGGGTGGCCTCCCGAACGCGCTGTTCGTCGTCGCCTCGGCCGAGGCGCCGCCGCTCGAGCTCGCGGGGCGGGCCGACGAGCTGACGATCGCGTTCCCCTGGGGCTCCCTCCTCCGCGGCGCGCTTGCCCTCGAAGGGGCCGGCGACGCGTCGTGTGGGATCGTCCGGCTCGTGGCGCCGGGGGCGACTGCCCGAATCCTCGTCTCGGTTGATCCGCGCGATCGTCTCGCGATCCCGCCGCTCGACGCGGGAACACGCGACGACCTCGAGGACCGTTGGCGCCTCCTCGGCGGCGAGGTCGTCGAGTGGCGTCCGGCCACCGACGCCGACATCCGCGCGACCGGCTCGACGTGGGGCCGCCGTCTCCGGGCCGGTCGAGACCGCTCCGTCTGGCGCCTCGAGATCCGAGGACGTCGCGACGGCGAATCGACTCGAGGCACCGTCTTGGCGCCGCCCGCTACCATCCGTTGACGATGCAAGGACTCCGCCCGGGCTCCGGACGCCACGCCGTCGCCGCGCTCGCCGTCGCCGCTGCCACGGTCGTCGGCGCTCTCTCGCCCGCGACGGCGACCGCGGCCGAAACCCGCTCTGACGCCGCGCGGAACCGCTCGTTCGCCGAGATCCGGACGCCGTTCCGCCTGGACCTCGCCGACCGGAACGATTTCGTCGCTCAGACGAACTTCGTCCAGTGCGTCGGCGCGAGCATGCAGATGATGCTGAACATCATGGGCGGGACCGATCGGACCGCGAAGACCCAGGTCCGCCTCCAGGAGCTC
>DASSMI010000228.1:0-2324 GCA_035688935.1 Candidatus Limnocylindrales bacterium
CCGACCTGGCGCTCGGCGCCGGGAACGAGGCCGGCAAGGGCGGCTTCGAGCTGGCCGGTGCCGGCGTCCAAGGTCCGGGCGAACTGGGCCTCCTCGCGCTCGATCGCGGCAAGGATCGCGTCGCGCCGCTCGGCGAGGATCGGGTACGCGTCGGACATCGTCTCGATGACGACCTCGGCCGCGGCGGCCAGGAACGGCTGGCGCCGGCCGAGGATCCGGCCGTGGCGGACCGCCCGGCGGATGATCCGGCGCAGGACGTAGCCGCGGCCCTCGTTGCTCGGCAGGACGCCGTCGGCGATGAGGAACGCCATCGCCCGGCTGTGGTCCGCGATGACCTGGTAGCTGAAGCGCTCCTGCTCGAACGCCTCCGGATCGTGCCCCAGGAGCTCCCGCATCCGCTCGTGGATCGGCGCGAACAGGTCGGTGTCGTAGTTCGACGGGACCTGCTGGAGGACGCTCGTCAGCCGCTCGAGGCCCATCCCGGTGTCGACGCCGGGCGCCTTCAGCGGGGTCAGCGAGCGGTCGGGGTGGAGCTCGAACTGCATGAACACGAGGTTCCAGATCTCGAGCCAGCGTGGGCAGTGCTCCGAGTGGTCGGGGACGCAGAAATCGCCCTCGCTGAACTGCTCGCCGCGGTCGAAGTGGATCTCCGAGCACGGCCCGCTCGGGCCGATGTCGGCCATCCGCCACCAGTTCTTCTCGTCGCCGTTGGGGAAGTCACCCCACCGAGCGATCCGCTCGGGCGGCAGGCCGATCTCGTCGCGCCAGACCGCGTAGGCGTCGTCATCGGTCGTGTAGACGGTCGCGGCAAGGCGGTCGCCCGGGATGCCGAGCTCGCGCGTGAGGAACGCCCAGGCGAACCGGATCGCGTCGGCCTTGAAGTAGTCGCCGAAGCTGAAGTTGCCGAGCATCTCGAAGAGGGTGTGGTGACGCGGCGTCCGGCCGACCTCCTCGAAGTCGTTGTGCTTGCCCGCGACGCGCAGGCAGCGCTGGACGTCGACGGCCCGGTTGTAGCTCCGCGTCTCGGCGCCGGTCAGGGCGTCCTTGAACTGGACCATCCCGGAATTCGTGAAGAGGAGGGTCTGGTCGCCGGCCGGGACGAGCGACGCGCTCGGGACCACGGTGTGACCGCGCTCCTCGAAGAACTCGAGGAACCGCCGGCGGACCTCGGCGCCGGGCAGCGCCTGGATCCGCGGATCGTGCGCGGTCACGGGGGCCGACATGGCCCGCAATGGTACCGAACGGGCCGTGCCGACGGCCCTCGAGCGACCGTTCGGCTCACGACGAATGCGTCGCCGTCGAGGACGTTGACCGACTTGCCTACGCCGTGGTGGGCGAGACCGATCTGAAGCCGGGCGCCGAGGCGCTCGCGATCGGAGCGGTCGAGATGGCGTTCGCCGAGCAGCGATCCGCAAACCCCGACTGGAAGGAGTCGCGGACCGAGGTGAGCGGCAGAACCGTCGTGCGGATCACGGCCGGCGCTGAGGGTGCGGTCGCGATCTGGGCCGAGCCCCCCGACGTCAAGCTCGTGATCGCGTACACCGGGACGACGCTCGACTCGGTCCTCGCGAGCTTCGTCAACCCGTAGGCGCGTCGCCTGCGAGGGGCTCCGCGGCGGGCACGTTCGAGGCGGCGACCTCGTCGCGTCGCGCGGCGTGACGTCGTTGCCAGATCGTGGAGCCGGCGATCGCGGCCCCGACGAGCGCACCGAGGGCCAACCCGCGCGCAAAGGTCGAGGCCCGCTCGTCGCGATCGTCCCCCGAGCCACCGGCGACCGCGCGAACGAGCTGCTCGACGAAGGCGGGGACGCGATCGCTGTCGGTCATCGGGCGCTCACGAGCCGGTCCGGGCACGGCGGGTCGGCCCGAGGATCGCGATGATCGCGACGATCCCGATCCCAACCCACGCCATGACCGACGCGGCGACCAACCGGAAATCACCGATCCGGAGGATGTCGATCCCGAGGCGAGCGCCGAGCGCGTCACCGGCCCACGCCCCGAGGAACGCGGCCAGCGCGAGCAGCGGCAGCTGGCCGCCCGCCGAGCCGCGGATCAGGACGAACAGGGAGGTGTGGACGACGCCGACGAGCAGCGCGAGGACGGGCGCCGGACCGATCACGGGCCGAGTATAGGCGCCCGGAATCGACGAGCCGGGCCCGGCCGGGCCCGGCTCGTCGGGATCAGATGCGTTCCGACCTACGGATGGACGACCATCACGCGCGTCCCCCAGTTCGCGAACAGCGAGCGTGGAGCGTTCGGGATGTACTCGACGGACATCCAGAGGTTGCCGGCTTCGTCTGCCGTGGCGGCGTGGTAATCGCCCCA
>DASSMI010000229.1:0-4812 GCA_035688935.1 Candidatus Limnocylindrales bacterium
GAGCCCGCCCCCTCCACGAGGAAGCTGCGGGCGAGGTGCGCCGCGACGTCGGCGTCGTGGAGCAGCCCGAGATGGTCCTGGAGCGCCGTGACGCGCCCGATCAGCGGCTCGACATCGGGCCCGAGCGCCTCGCGGACGAACTCGATCGTGTAGCGCAGCCACTTCCCGGCGATGCGCAGCTCGTGGAGGGTCTCGACATCGGCCCACTTGAGGACCGGCTCGTACGCGCGGACCTGCTCATACGCGGCGAGGACGCGCGACGCTGTCGTGTCACGGATCCGATGGGGCTCGGTGGGCAGGACGGCCTTGGCGGCGACGCCTTCGTGGCGGACGAACTCGGCGTAGTCGTCGAGCCAGCGCCGATAGCCGTCCGAATCGAGCTCGCGGATGAGCAGCCGGCGGGCGTCCTCGCGGTGGACGCGCCATGCGGCGAGCAGCGGCTCGAGCGCGCGCTGCTCGGTCGCGGACAGATCGCCGCGGTAGGCGTCCGCTGCCTCGAGGAGGACGTCGAGGTCGCGCACGGCACCGAGCCGCGCGGCCACCTCGCGGAGCTGGCGTCGGTGCTTGCGCGTGCGCTCGGGCCGGAACGCGTCGCCGAACACCCGCCACGCGGCGCGCTGGCGGCGCGTGGCGACCCGCATCGCGTGGAGCTCCTCAAGGTCGCGGCCCTCGCGGGTGCCGTCCTCGCGGGCGATCATCCGGGCGAGGTGGAAGCGGAGGACCTTCCGGCCGGCCTCGGCGAGCGCGTCGTCGGCGAGGACGCCGGGCGTCTTGCCGACGGACAGTCGAGGTCGAGCCGTCTCGCCGCGCGCCTCGTCGTCCGCGCTGCGCTTGGGCCGTCGGATCGCGGGTCGTGGCTCGGCGACGGGCTCGCGCTCGGGCTGGGGCTCGGCCTCCGGCTCGGGCGCCGACTCGGTGCGCTGCGTGGCTTCCGTCGGCTCCGGCTCGGCGGAAGCCGGCGGCGACGGCCGCGATGGTGCGGCCGGTTCGGACGCGGCCTCGGTCGGAGGCTCCGCGATCGCCGCGTCCAGCGCCTCGAGGACGGCGCGACCGGCGGCTCCGATGGGCTCGGCGCCGCGCGTGGGCGTCGTGGGCTCGTCGTCGACGCCGGCCAGGGTCGCCGGCTTGCGCCGTCCCGCGCGCGACTCCGCGGCGACGACCGCGCGAAGCGCGGATTGGAGCTTCGAGGTCGTCGCCGAGGCCAGGCCCTTGTCGGCCGCCAGCGCTCGATCGATCTCGGCCAGGCCGGCCTCGTCGCCGCGGATGAGCTCGACCTCCAGCTCGACGAACCGTCCCACGACGCGGCTGCGACTGACCGCGTCGACCTCGTCCAGGCTCAGCTCGACCGTCGTGCCGTTCCGTTCGAGCATCCGCTTGCGGCGGAGCTGGCGGATCGTGACGACCTCGACGAGCGGGGCGTCGCCGCACTGCTCGAGGATCAGCGAGCGGGCCGCGGACGGCGCCCAGTCGCGGGGATGCGCGGTCCGATCGGCCGGGCCCTCCAGCTCTTCGCGGCGGTGGACGTTGCCGTCGCCGACGCGCCGTGCCGAGGACTTCACCGCGACCGTCGTCGTCTTCGCCGTCTGCCGGAGGCGCGCCGCAAACCCCGCCCGGGCGAGCGCCCCACCCGCGGTGTCGATGTAGCGGTCCTCGACCTGCGTCGAGCGGACCGGAGCGGTCGCATGGAAGCCGGCGATCTCCGGGTCGACGAGGTAACGGTCGGCGGCCGCCTCGTCGACGACGCGGTACTTCAACTCGATCTCGACCGGCCGATCCGCGGACGCCGTCATGCGGCGTCCGCGACTGCGTTCGTCGGCATGGGCTTCGCGCGGCGCTGGCAAGGCGCCGCCGAGAAGGGGAGCGCGCGCACTTCAACTCCGAGGCGAGGCGGAGCCGCAGCCGCAGGAACGGTGCTGAGCGAGCATCGCGGGCGGCAACGCAGTCCAGCGTCGTTCAGGCGCGACAGTCGCGTCATGCGCGCGGGTCCAGCGAGCCGACGCCGGCCCTCGGACGGTGCGGCCCGCTCGCGGCGACCGTCGCGGCGAGCGCCCGCTTCTTCAGCTCCTGGTGCGCGTCGCACGTCCCCGGGCGGCCCTGGATGTCCTCGACCCGACGCCACTCACCGTCCGGCCCGAGCGACCACGAGCGGCGGTCGTCCTCGAGGAGGATCGCGATGATCTCGGCCAGTCGGGCACGCGCGTCGGTGTCCTCGACCGGGACCATCGCCTCGACCCGACGGTCCAGGTTGCGGTCCATGAGGTCGGCCGAGCCCATGTACCACTCGGCGTCGCCGCCGTTCGCGAACGACCAGATCCGCGAGTGCTCGAGGAACTCGCCCACGATCGATCGGACCGTGATCCCGTCGGAGACGCCGGGGACGCCCGGCAACAGCGAGCACGCGCCACGGGCGATCACGTCGACCTTCACGCCGTTCTGCGATGCGCGGTAGAGCGCCTCGATCGACGGCTGGTCGACGATCGCGTTGAGCTTCACGACGATCCGCGCGTCGCGGCCGAGGGCCGCGTGGGCCATCTCGCGATCGACGAGCTCGAGGAACCGCGAGCGGAGGCTGTGCGGAGCGACGAGGAGCCGGCGGAAGGTCCGCTGGCGCGACAGACCGGTGAGGACGTTGAACAGGTCGGTGACGTCCGCGCCGAGCTCGGGCCGGCAGCTCAGCAGGCCCAGGTCGGTGTAGAGCCGCGCCGTCCGGTGGTTGTAGTTCCCGGTCCCGATGTGGACGTAGCGGCGGAGGCCGGAGCCCTCCCGGCGAACGACGAGACAGACCTTCGAATGCGTCTTCAGGCCGACCAGGCCGTACACGACGTGGGCCCCGGCCTGCTCGAGGCGGCGGGCCCACACGATGTTCGCCTCTTCGTCGAAGCGTGCCTTGATCTCCACGAGGACGACGACCTGCTTGCCGCGCTCCGCGGCGCGGATGAGGTCACGGACGATCGGCGAGTCGCCCGACGTCCGGTAGAGGGTCATCTTGATCGTCAGGACCTCGGGGTCGTCGACCGCCTGGCGGATGAACCGCTCGACCGAGGCGCTGAAGCTCTCGTACGGGTGGTGGACGAGGAGATCGCCGAGGCGGATCGCGGCGAGCGCATCGGCCGGCTCGTCCTCCTCCTGGGGGACGAGGCGCGGCGGCGTCACCGGCGTCCACGGCTCGCCCTTCAGGTCCGGCCGGTCGAGGTCGCAGACATCGCGCAGCCCGGTCAGGTCGAGCATCCCCCGGATCTCGTAGGCGTCGTCGTCGCGGAGACCGAGCCCGCGGAGGAGCAGCTGGCGGGTCTCGGGTGGCATCGAGCGCTCGACCTCGACGCGGACCGCCTCGCCGAACCGGCGCCGGCGAAGCTCCTCCTCGATCGCCATGAGCAGGTCGTCGGCCTCGTCCTCCTCCAGGGCCAGGTCGGCGTTCCTGGTGACCCGGAACATGTGGTGCTCCTCGACGAGCATCCCGCTGAACAGGAGGTCGAGGTTTGCCTCGATGATCTGGTCGAGCAGGACGAACCTGTTGGGTTCGACCTGGTAGAGGCGGGGCAGGATCTGCGGGACCTTGACCCGGGCGAAGCGCTTCTCGTCGGTCTCCGGGTCGCGCAGGCCGACCGCGATCGACAGGCTGAGCGTCGAGATGTACGGGAAGGGGTGCCCGGGGTCGACGGCCAGCGGGGTGAGAACCGGGTAGATCTCCTCGATGAACCGCTGGCGGAGGACGTCGTGGTGCTCGGGGATCGCGCCGTACTTCACGATCTCGATGCCGGCGGTCGCGAGCGACTTGCGGATCTCCGCCCAGGCCGCGGAGTGGTCCGAGACGAGCTCCAGGACGCGGAGCCGGCAGGCGGCGAGCTGCTCCGCTGCCGTGCGGCCGTCGGGTGAGGTCGTCGTCGACCCGGCGTGGACCTGCTGGCGCAGCCCGGAGATCCGGATCTGGAAGAACTCGTCGAGCATCGACGCGAAGATCGTCAGGAAGTTGACCCGGTCGAGGAGCGGGTTCCGCGGGTCACGCGCTTCCCACAGGACGCGCCCGGCGTAGTCCAACCAGGCGAGCTCGCGGTTCAGGTACGGCCTCGGCCCCGATCGCTTCGCGCGGCCCTTGCCCGCGCGGCCCGCCCCGTTGGCCGATGCCTCGACGGAGCCCTTGCGATGCCCACCGCCGGACTTGGCCGGCGCGGCGGAGCTGGCAGAATCGGCGTTCATCGTGTGGCGGTCGGGTCCTCTCGCCGAGCGTCCCGACGCGGCGGGCGCCGGGCCGCCGAGGATAGCACCGGCGTGTTTCCGCTCAGCCCGCCCGATGGTCCGGGTGGGGCGTCAGCCTTCCGCCACGTAGCGTCGCTCGCCCGTGCGGCCGTCGAGGAACACGCGCATCGTCGCGCCGGTCGTCGGATCGACGAACGTCTCGGCGGTCCGCCGGAACCGCGGCTCCAGGCCGCCGGCCGGCTCGCCACCGCCCGGCCCCGTGGCCTCGAACGAGCGCTCCGCCTCCTCGGACCGGTAGCGGTTCCGCTCGATCGCGAGCGCGACGAGCACGACCGCAGCGCTGATCACCAGCCAGAGACCCGAGATCCCGGCCGGGCCGATCGTGAGCATCGCCATCCCGCCCAGCAGGACGAGGACGGCGACGACCGCGACGACGACCCGGGTCGTGGCCGAGAGCATCGGCGGCTATTCGGACGTTGCCTGCGCCGACGCGTCCGGCTCGACGACGACCGCGGTTCCATAGGCCACGATCTCGGTCATCGTCGTCGCCATCTCCGAGCTGTCGAAGCGCATCGAGACCACGGCGTTGGCGCCCATGAGCGTCGCGTTCTTCAC
>DASSMI010000230.1:0-18513 GCA_035688935.1 Candidatus Limnocylindrales bacterium
CGCCCCGGTCGCGGCCCGCGCCGAACCACCACTCGGCGAGCGCGCACGCGGTCGCGTCGTTGTCGACGACGGCCGGCCGGTCGAGCGCGTCGCTCACGATCCGGACGAGCGGCAGGTCGTCCCAGCCGGGCAGGCTCAGCGGCGACTGGATGATCCCTGCGACCGGATCGAGCGGACCGCCGCATGCGATCCCGACCGCGCGGACGTCGGACCAGGTAACGCCCGAGTCCTCGACCGCCGCGCGTCCCAGGTCGAGGTGGCGCCGGATCATCTCGTGCGGCCCGTCCTCGACACGACTCGGCGCGACCCGCCGGCCCAGGACACGGCCGTCGCCACGGACCACCCCCGCCGCGAGCTTCGTGCCGCCCACGTCGAGCCCGAGCACGAGGTCGTCCGGGGGCGGCGCGGGCGTGGGGGCGCCGGCGGTCATTCGAGCATTCTGAAACACCGGGGCGGAGAAGTTGATATGGGGACCTTAGGTCTCTCCGGCCGAGATACAGAGATCGTCAAGTCCCCGTCGCGAACACTCGCCGGACGCCCACGCATGCCATGGAAAGGCCCCGGTGGCCGGATAGGAGGATGGGCATGTCACGTCGCCCCGCCCCACTCGCGCTCCTCATCGTGAGCACCCTGATCGCAACCGCGTGCGGCAGCGGTCAGGGCAGCTCGGCGCCGTCGACGGCCGGAGGAGGCGCGTCGACGCCCGGGGGGTCGGCAGCGACCGGCTCGGCCGAGGCCAGCTCGTCGGCTGCCGCCAGCGGCAAGCCGGTCAGCGGCACGCTCCAGGTCGGCGCGAAGTACGGCTGCAAGCCGATCCCCTGCAAGCCGGAAGGCGAGGGCGCCGCGGACGAGATCGCGACGACCCGCTACGACGTCTTCGCGAAGAACCACCCCGACGTCACGATCGAGTTCACCGAGTCCGACTTCAACGCGCAGCAATTCCTCACCGCCGTCGCCGCCGGCAACCCGCCGGACGTCATCCGGATGGACCGGGCGATCATCGGGACGTACGTCGCGCAGGGAGCGCTCGACCCGCTCGACACGTGCATCTCCGACTTCGGCATCGACATGAGCCAGTACCGCGAGCCGGCCGTCGCCGCCGTCACGATGGACGGCAAGGTGTACGGAATCCCGGAGTTCTACGACAGCCGGATCATCCTGATCAATGACTCGGTCGTGACCGACGCGGGCCTCAAGCCCGAGGACATCGACACGAGCAACTGGGACAAGCTCTCCGAGGTCAACCAGAAGCTCCTGAAGAAGGACGGCAACAAGGTGACCCGGATCGGCTTCGATCCGAAGCTGCCGGAGTTCCTCCCGCTGTGGGCCAAGGCGAACGGCGCCAGCATCATCTCGGACGACGGCAAGACGTCGCAGCTCGAGGACCCCAAGGTCGCCGAGGCGCTCGACTACGCGGCGTCGCTGATCAAGGCCCACGGCAGCGCGGCGGCGTTCCTCGACTTCCGCGGCAACGGGCCCGGCGGCAAGGACTTCTTCGGCCCGAACAACCAGTTCAAGGAAGACACCCTCGGCGCCATGCCGATGGAGCAGTGGTACCTGAACGTCCTCGCCAGCAACACGCCGGACGAGAAGATCGACTTCCAGCCGTTCAAGGACAAGACCGGCAACCCGATCAGCTTCTCGGGCGGCTCGACCTGGGCGATTCCGTCGTCGGCGAAGAACAAGGACGCGGCCTGCGCGTTCATGAAGGAGATCACCCTGCCCGACACCTGGTTCGCGGCGGCCAAGGTCCGGGCCGACAAGCGGGCCGCGGACAAGGCCCCGTTCACCGGCGTCTACACCGGCAACAAGCTCGCCGACGAGAAGATCTTCGGTGAGCTCGTGAACGAGCAGACGGCCGGGAACTACCTGCCGGGCGTCCAGCTCGTCCAGCAGACCGCCGACGTCGCGTTCTCGCTGCCCCCGAACGGTGCGGCTGAGCAGTTCCAGTCGATCTGGCAGGACGCCGTGAACCGCGTGCTGAACGAAGGCGTCAGCGCGCAGGACGCGCTCACCCAGGCCGACGAGGAGGCGCAGAGCGCCATCGACTCCGCGCAGTAGTCAGGAAATGACTGCGGCAACCGCCAACGCCTCCTCCCGGAGGCGTTGGCGGATCTCCGAACAGACCCGCTGGGCATTCATCTTCCTGCTGCCCTGGATCATCGGGTTCGTCATCTTCACGGCGGGCCCGATGCTCGCCACGCTGTTCCTCTCGTTCACGAAGTACAACGTCATCCGGCCGCCGACGCTGATCGGCACCGAGAACTACGAGCATCTGCTGACCGACCGCCGGATCCCGCTGGCTCTGGGGAACACCGCCTTCTACGCCTTGATCCACGTCCCCGGCGTCATCCTGATCTCGCTCCTGCTCGCGATGATGCTGCTCCGAGTGGGCCGGCTCTCCGGGTTCTTCCGGACGGTGTTCTACCTGCCAAGCATCACCCCGTCCGTCGCGACCGGCGCCCTGTTCCTGCTCCTCCTGGCCGGCAACGGCCTGATCAACCGGGCGCTCGGATTCGTCGGGATCGACGGCCCGAACTGGCTGACGGACCCGGACTGGGTCAAGCCCGGCATCGTCATGATGTCGCTGTGGACCCTGGGCAGCACGGTGGTGATCTACTTCGCCGCGCTCAAGAACGTTCCGCTCGAGCTGTACGAGGCTGCCCGGATCGATGGGGCGAACGGCTGGCAGTCGTTCCGCAACATCACCCTGCCCTTCATCAGCGGAGCGATCTTCTTCACCGTGATCGTGAACACGATCGCCGCGCTCCAGGTCTTCGACGCCGTCTTCGCGATGTTCTTCGGCTCCCGTTCCGGGCCTGTCCAGAACTCCGCGCTGTTCTACACGATCTACCTGTTCCAGAAGGCATTCCGAGACCTCGACTTCGGCTATGCGTCCGCCATGGCCTGGATCCTCTTCCTGATCATCCTCGTGATCACGCTGATCCAAGTCCGAGTGAGCAGGCGCTTCGTCTTCTACGCGGGGGATGAGAAATGACGCTCAACCAGGGCGGGATCGGCGGCGCGCCGCCCACCTCGGCTGCACCTACGGCTCAGGCCGTCACGCCCCGAGCGCGGGCGGGTCAAGTTCGTCGCGAAGCGGCGGAGCGGCCGTCGGGCGTCCTCTCACGGGTGATCTTCCTGATCGGTCTCGCGATCGCGACCGTCATCTTCCTGTTCCCGTTCGCCTGGCTCATCAGCGCGTCGCTCAAGCAGCGACAGGATGTCTTCTCGAACGACCTGTTCAAGTTCCCGCTGCAGGTCGAGAACTACTCGACGATCTTCCAGATCGCGCCGGTGGCCAGCTGGTTCTTCAACAGCGTCGTCGTGGCGATCCTGGCCGCGACGACGGTGACTCTGAGCTCGGCGATCGTGGCGTTCGCGTTCGCCTACTTCCGGTTCCCGGGTCGGAATGTGCTGTTCGGCCTCGTGTTGGCGAGCATGATGCTGCCCGGCGCCGTGCTGATGATCCCGAACTTCCTCATCTGGAACTCGCTCGGTCAGGTGAACTCTCCGCTGTTCGTTCCGCTGTGGGCCGGCAATCTGTTCGGATCGGCGTTCTACATCTTTCTGCTGCGGCAGTTCTTCCTCGGTCTGCCGAGAGAAGCGTTCGAAGCCGCGCGGGTGGACGGTGCAAGCTATCCGCGGATGTTCTGGAGCATCGCCGTGCCGCTCACGCGGGCCGCGTTGCTCGTGGTCTTCATCTTCGAGCTGAAGGCGAGCTGGACGGACCTGATGAAGCCGCTGATCTTCATGAAGGACGTCGCGCTCTTCACGCTCCCTCGAGGCCTCCAGTCGCTCATCGCCAGGTTCGACCCGACGACCGGCGGCGAGGGCCAATTCCAGCTCGTCCTGGCCGCGACGGTGATCGCGACGCTCCCGATGGTCATCATCTTCTTCCTCGCCCAGCGCTACTTCATCGAAGGGATCGCGACGACCGGCAGCAAGGGCTGACCCGACGGGCGACCACGATCGCTCGGCCGAGGTCGGGGTCTACGGGGCGACCGCCGGCGGCGTCGCGGCCGCCGTGGCGGCGGCTCGCGCGGGTGCCTCGGTCGTTCTGGTCGCTGCGGGCGCGCACGTGGGCGGGATGCTCACGGGCGGGCTCAGCCGATCGGACGTGGAGCGCCAGGAGGCGCTGATCGGCGGGATCGCGCGCGAGGTGTTCGAGCGGATCGCCGCCCGATCGCGGGACGCGCATCACCCTCCCGACGGCCGGGTCGCCTGGCGGTTCGAGCCGCACGTCGCGGAGGCGGTCCTCGAGGAGATGCTGTCCGAGGCCGGCGTGGTCGTCTTGCGCGAGCATCCGCTCGACGCGGTCCGCGTCGACGGGACGCGCGTCGCCGCGATCACGACCGGCGACGGCTGCGTCGTCGAGGCGGCCGTCTGGATCGACGCGAGCTACGAGGGCGACCTCCTCGCGGGGGCCGGGGCGACCTGGACGATGGGCCGCGAGGATCGCGAGCGGTACGGCGAGCGCTGGGCCGGCCGCCAGGAGCTCGTCCCGAATCCCCACCAGGTCCGGACGGCGGTCGACGCCCGCGCCGATCCCGGCGAGCTCCTCCCACGTCTCACGCCGTACGACGCGCTCGGCCCGCCGGGCCGCGGCGACGGGCGGCTCCAGTCGGCCTGCTACCGGCTGTGCCTCAGCCGCGCCGACGACCGGCTGCCGCTCGCCGCGCCGCCGGGCTACGACCGCTCGCGCTACGCGCTCGTGGAGCGGAACCTCGCCGGTCTCGTCCGCGACGGCGCGCGGCTCGGGATGCACGACGTCATCGGGCTGTCCGAGCTGCCGAACGGCAAGGCCGACGTCAACAGCCACGGGCCGTTCTCGACGAACCTCCCCGGGGCGATCCAGCCCTACCCGGAGGCCACCGGCGCGGAGCGGGACGCGATCGAGCGCGAGCACCAGGGCTGGGCGGCCGGCCTCCTCCACTTCCTGTCCAGCGATCCGGCCGTCCCCGGCGGGATCCGCGCCCTGCTCGAGCCGTACGGCTACCCGGCCGACGAGTTCGCCGACCGCGGCGGCTGGCCGCACCAGCTCTACATCCGCGACGCGCGCCGGCTGATCGGCGAGCACGTCCTGACCGAGCCCGACCTCATCGGCGGCCGCGTCCCCGGCGACACGATCGCGATGGCCGGCTACAACATCGACATCCGCGAGGTCCAGTGGGCCGCCGTCCCGATCTCGCGCTTCCCGGATCTGCGCGACGAGGTCCTCGTCGAGGGCTATCTCAGCGTGCCGGTGGCGCCGTACGGGATCCCCTACCGGTCGCTGATCCCACGCCGAGCGGAGCTGGCGAACCTGCTCGTCTCGACGTGCGTGTCGGCATCGGCGGTCGCCTTCGCCTCGATCCGGATGGAGCCGACCTACCTGGCCCTCGGCCATGCGGCGGGAAGCGCGGCCGCGGCCGCGGCGCGCGGAGGGACCGACGTCCAGGACGTGGACGTGGACCGGCTTCGGGCCGCCCTCCAGGACGCGGGTCAGGTCCTCCGGCCGGCTCGGTAGTCGGCCCAGACCCGGCGCGTCAGGGCGAAGTCCTCGTCGGCCAGCGGCTCGCCGGTCAGGTCGATCGTCGTCGTGTAGTAGAGCGCGGGAACGCCCAGCTCGGCCTTGATCGCGGTGTAGGCCCGCCAGCCCGCGAGGTCCGGGACGCACCAGTCGTCGGTGTCGATCGGGAGCTCGGGCGTCGCGGCCCGGGCGATCGCCGCCCGATGGCGCATCTGGGGGACGACGTCGACGAGCGGCCGCGGATCGTCGAGGCGGAGCATGTCGTTGAGCCGGATCATGTCGACCGACGGGGCGAGGAGCGGGTTCGGCGTCTGGCCGATGATCAGCGCATCCGGGCGGACGGCGCGCGCCTCGTCGGCGACGATCTCGAGGAGCCGCCGGAGCAGGTCGACGCCCCACGCGCCGCCGCGGTGGGTCGTCGCCACGCCGCTCGGCGTCCGTGCCGTGAGGTCGAGCTTCAGCCCATCCGCGTCGAGCCCATCGGACGCCACCATCCGTCGGATCGCGCGGCGGACGGCGGCCTCGCCGTCGGGGTTCGTGGGATCGATCCCGAGGGGCACGCCGGACGTCGACCGGACACACCAGTCCCCCGGCAGGCCCTCGGCGTCCCAGGCCTTGTACCAGAGGAGGACGCGCTGGCCCGCGGCATGGCGCCCGGCGATCCACCCGCGGAGGTCCGGCCACTTCGTCGTGTCGGGCTCGCACACTCCGTACGCGGCCTGCCACTTGTCGTCGATCACGACCGTGCCCGGGCGGATCCCCCGGTCGTCGAGCTCCGCGAGGAAGCGGTCGTAGCTCGCCTGGGTCGCGTAGCCGGGCGATGCCGCCCACGTGAGCCCGACCGAGCGTGCGAGCGCGCCCTGGGCGCCCCAGCCGCAGAAGATCGGCTCGAGCCACCAGGCGGGCTGGTGGCGCGGGCGGGGCGCCCGAGCCCAGCCGCCGGCGACGAGCGCGTCGCGCCAGCCCGCGATCGCGTCATACGGATCCGCGGCGGCGCGGATCAGGACCGTCGGGCTCCGCCACGTCCCGTCGACGGCGGTCTTGCCCTCGTAGTCGAACGCGAAGCCGAAGCCGCGATCCAGCGCGCGGTAGCCGAACCCGGTGAAGCCGGCGTCGCCGGGCGCGACCCCCAGCCCGAACCCGAGCCACGGGCCCGGCGGGATCGTCACGCCCGCGCCTGCCGGCGACCGGCTCACCGCGTAGACGAACGGCCCCGGCGTGAAGAACCATCCGCCGCGCCCCGGCTCCGAGCCGGAGACCACGCCGATGTCGGCGGATTCCGTCGCGTGGCCGACGATCCGGCCGGGATCGGCGGGCCCGCCCGACACGACCGACTCGAACCACGCGCCGCTCATCACCGTCCCGGTCGCGCGGGGCGTCACGACGCGGCCGGCGAGCAGGCTGACCGCGCCGATCGCCGCCCGGCCCTCGACCTCGACGTGGATCCCGAGCCCGCCCGGCGTCGCCTCCAGGACGATCCGCTTCGCATCCCAGGTGCTCGACGCAAGGCGCCACACGAGGCGTACCGCAGCGGCGTCCTCGGCGATCTCCGGGCCGTCGACCGCGAGCGTCTCGTCGATCCCGCCGAGCGGGTCGACCGACGCGAGCATCCGGAGCTCCGCCCAGCGGCTCCCGTCGGCGTCGTCGAGCCGGGCGACCGGTCCGCCCTCGGCGCCGTGCAGGCGGAACCACGACCCTTCGAGCTGCCACTGCCCGAGGTCGCGGGTCACCTTCACCGGACCGTGACGAGCGCCTCCGCCTGCTGTCCGAACCGGACGCCCCCGACGGTGAGATCCGCCGCGATCCGGGCGCGCCGGACCGAGGCCCCGCCCACCGTCAGCCGAAAGGGCACGCGCGCGTCAGCGCCCGCCGCGAGCGGCACGCGGGTGACCCGCGGTTCGGCCGACCAGCCCGCCGGGACGACGATCTCGACGCAGGCCTCGTCCGCGCGGCGGAACGGATTCCGGATGATCACGGCCGCATCGACGACCGCGCCGGCCGCGACATCGGAGCGGTACGGCTCGATCCGCGCCCCGAACCCGCCCGCGCCGAAGTCGACGGCGTCCAGCGGGAGCAGCTCGCGATGCAGCCGGGCGAGCTCCCGTCCGGCCTCGAGGAGATGGTCCAGGTAGTCGTCGGTCACCGGCCGCGGCAGCCAGTGGCCGCTGATCAGGAGCTCCGCCCCGAGGCGTCGGTAGAGGTTGGCGCTCTCCGCGAAGTCGTCGAACCGGAAGCCGTTCCGGTACTGGTAGTTCAGGAACTCCGGGCGCTCACCCGACACCCATCGGCCGTCCTGCTGGTCGCCGGTCGCGACCACCTTGCGCCCGTCCACCTCGACCTCGATCGCGCATGCGAACAGCGTGTGGCCGGGCAGGTGGTGGACCGTGATCTCGTACTCGTGCCAGCGAACGGGCTGGCCGAATTCGAGCGTCCGGTCGACGGGGATCGGGTCGTACCACAGGCACGGCAGGTCGTAGCGATGCGGGTCCGACAGGATCGGGGCCATGTTCGCCGCGGACCAGACCTCGGCTCCCTCGACGTCGCGGAGCAGGTTGAACCCGGCCACGTGGTCGTCGTGGTAGTGCGTCGGGATCGCGACCTCCACCCGATCCACGCCGTAGTCCCGACGGAGCATCGGCAACGACGCGAGCCACGGCCGCCGCGACGAGCGATCGGTGCCGTCGGGCAGCGACTGGGTGAAGTCGTAGCCATAGTCGATCACGAGGGCCGCGCCCGTCTCCGAGAGCAACGCGTAGCTGTTCGAGATGCTCGTCCGGTTCCGGAGCAGGTGGCGCGAGATCTCGAGCCACGGCCGGCCGCGGAGCCCGCCCAGCTGCCAGTCCGGCATCCGCAGGTCGATCAGCGCCTGGAGGCGGTCGTTCAACAGGCGGATCGCCGGGTCGGGCTCGTCGATCGGCTCGCCGTGGCCGGGCAGGATGACGTCGATGTCTCGGTCGAGCAGGTCGAGCGACGAGAGGATCGTCATCCCGAGGCCCTCGATGCCGGTGTACGTCCACTGCGTCGCGGCGAGCGACCAGACCTTGCCCGGGCCGGCGATGAGGTCGCCGGTGAACGCGAGGCGGCGCCCGCCGAGCTCGATCACGTAGCTCACCGAGCCCGGCGTGTGGCCGGGGGTCGGGACGGCGAGGACCTCGATCCCGCCGTAGCGGGCGGTCCGGTACTCCTGCACGACGCCGTCGATCGGGACCGAATCGAGGATCGTGAAGCGGTCCTCGCGCAGGTCGTAGATGTTGTCGAGCGGCCGCATCTGCCAGTGGTCGTCGGCCGCCGCGATCAGGTCGCGCTCCGACGGCGGCGCCCAGATCCGGATCCCCGCGGCGCGGGCCCGCGCGAGACCCTGGGTCACGTCGCGGTGGTGATGGGTCAGGAGGACGTCGGTGACGCGCTCGACGCCGAACGCCCCGAGATGGTCGAGGACGTCGCCGCTGCCGAAATCGATCAGGATCGCGTCGGATCCGCTCCGGACGAGGTACACGTTGACGGTGTCGGAGTAGCGGAAGACACCAGGCGCGACCTGCACGATCCGGAGTCTAGCGAGCGGCTCGAGCCCAGAGCGACGCTTCGGATCAGCGCCGCCAGAAGGCCTCCCACGCCTTGAGATCGCCCGGGATCTCGGTCACCCGCCGGACGCGCAGCGACGCCAGCTCGAAGACGACGAGCGTCGGCGTGTCGAGCGTCCGGCCGAGACGCGTCGCGGTCGTCCGCAGGTGCGCCTCCACGATCGGGCCACGCCCGCTCTCGAGCGAGACCAGCTCCTGGCTGAACGTCCAGTCGGAGAGCCGGGCGAGCTCGCGGTGGTAGGCGACGATCTCCTTGGCGCCCACGTGCGGCGCGTCGTGGAGCGCATCACCGCGGCGGCCTTCCGCGTCCGCGGCCGGCGGCGCGGGTGGCGCGGCCGTGGTCGGATCCGGACCGGTCAGCTGCCAGGCCACGCTCTCGTCCCACGCCCGGCAGACCTCGTCGTGCGCGCCGTCGCGCTCGGCGAGGAGCGACCGATGGACGACCTGCATCCACGGGTCGGGACAGCGGACCTCGAGGAGGTGGTCTGGGATCGTCAGGCGCCACGCCGCGATCGGATCGGAGCCGGCGGCCGCGCGATCCGCATCGGGATCGTCGTCGCGCCGCCGGTCGTGGCCGGATCGGCGGTCGGTGAGCTCGTCGGTGGAGTAGGTCATGGGAAGCGCTGCTCCGGATGACGGACGGGGCTCCGAAACCGTGCCAGCACCGGCTTGGAAGAAGCGGCTCAAGCGCTTCAGCGCCATTACACGGACGTTGCAGTCGGGCAGTCCGCACCGAGCGCGGGCGCCCCGTCCACTCGGCCGCCAATCATGGTCCTGCGCCTGTCACCTGGCCTCGTGGCGCGCGGTCAGAGTGCGATCAGGACGCCTTCGTCCGGCCCGACCTCGATCGAGTCCTCGACCGGCCCTCCCGTCGGGCGCCCGGGGTCACTCGAGGTCACGAGCGTCGCCGTCCCGGCCGAGATCCCGCCGAGGTCGATTCGGACCGGCCGGGCGCCGAAGTTCAGCGCGATGAGGCGCCGCTCCGCGGGCGCCTCGCGCAGGTACACGTAGGTGCCGGCCGGCGTGCCCGGGACCGTCCGATAGGCGCCTCCGCGGAGGGCCGCGCTCGACCGGCGCAGCCCGATCAGCTGCCGCTGGAACGCGAGCATCGAGGTCGGGTCGGCGAGCTGCGCCGCGACATTGACGGTCGCCGCCTCCGCGGCCACGGGGAGCCACGCCGAGCCCTCGGTGAACCCGGCGCTCGGGGTCGCGTCCCACTGCATCGGGGTCCGCTCGGGATCGCGGCCGGCCACGTCGACGACGCGCTCCGCGGGGATCGGCCCGTCGGCCATCCCGATCTCCTCGCCGTAGTACAGGAACGGCGTGCCGCGGAGCGTGAGGATCATCAGCGCGGCGAGTCGCGCCCGCCGCCGGCCGCGCTCGAGGTCGCCGTCGGCGTACCGGCTCACCGCCCGCGGGTTGTCATGGTTCGACAGCGTGTAGTCCGGCCACGCGCCCGCCGGGAGCAGCCGCTCGAACGTCTCGACCTCGGTCCGGAACGCGTCCGCCGACCAGGGCGCCCGGAGGAACGCGAAGTTGAACGCGAGATGCAGCTCGTCGTCGTGATCGCCGTAGTAGCGCACCAGCCGCGCGGGATCGAGCAGGAACACCTCCCCGATCGCCATCCGCGCGTCGTAGGCGTCCAGCGTCCGGCGGAACCCCCGGAGGATCGCGTGGACCTCGGGCCAGTCCTGGTCGCGCGGCGCGTTCTCCTCGGTCCAGTGGACCAGGTGCTCGTCCTCGCCGATGCCCCAGTCGGGGTTGTCGCGGAGGTCGGGATCGCGGGCCATCCGATGGGCGACGTCGATCCGGAACCCGTCGACGCCGCGGTCCAGCCAGAAGCGGAGGATCTCGTCGAACGCGGCGCGGACCTCGGGGTTCCACCAGTTCAGGTCCGGCTGCTCGGGCAGGAACGAGTGGTGGTAGTACTGGCCGGTCGCGGCGTCGAGCGTCCAGGCGGCGCTCTGGCGGAGCCGGAACGCCGACTTCCAGTTGTTCGGCGGCCCGCCGTCAGGAGCGGGATCGGCCCAGACGTACCAGCTCCGCTTCGGGTCGTCGCGGCTCCGGCGCGCTTCCTGGAACCACGGATGCTCGCTGGAGGTGTGGTTCGGGACGAGATCGATGATCACCCGGATGCCGCGGGCATGCGCCTCGCGAACGAGATCGTCGAAGTCGTCGAGCGTCCCGAACTGCGGATCGACGTCGCAGTAGTCCGCGACGTCGTACCCGAAGTCGTGCATCGGCGAGGGATAGAACGGCGAGAGCCAGATCCCGTCGACGCCGAGCGAGTCGGGTCGCCCGTTGAGGTAGTCGAGCCGGTCGATGATCCCGCGCAGGTCGCCGATCCCGTCGCCGTTGCTGTCCTGGAAGCTGCGCGGGTAGATCTGGTAGAGGACGCCCTCGCGCCACCACTCGGCGCCCGCCGATGCGGTCCCGGGATCGCCTCGGGTCGCGGTGGGCAGGGTCGCGTTCGATGTCTGCAGCATGGGGGAGGAGGGTATGCAACCGGCCCCGAATCCGCTCTGCCGGCTCTCGCGCCGGATGCGGTCGCGGCATAGGCTTGTCGCGTGAACTCGCCGCTCCTCCGGTTCGAGGATCTCCGGCCGCCGACTGCCCGGCGGCTCGCGCTGATCCTCACGGTGGTCGCCGGCGCGATCGCCGCTGCGACGGTGGTCGTCGGCATCCTCGAGTCGGGCATGGTCGGTCTCGCCGACGCGTCGCCCGTCTACTTCGCCGCGATCGTCCTGGTCGGGTCGTTGATCGGGACGTGGCCGGCGATCGCCACGGCCCTCGTCGCGTTCGTCGTCTACGACCTCCTCTTCACGCTCCCGCGGTTCACGCTCGTCGTCGACGACGCGCGCGAATGGCTGGATCTCGTCGTGTTCCTGGTGATCGCCGTCGTCGTCGGGCGGCTCGCCTCGCTCGGGTCGGAGCGGGCGACCGAGGCGTCGCGGCGCGCCGCCGAGTCGACCGATCTCTTCGCGATCAGCCGCCTCCTGGCGACGGAGCCGGATGTCGAGGACGCCGCGCCGCAGGTCCTCCGCCGGCTCGTCGAGAGCGGCGGCCTGGAGCGGGCCTGGATCGTCCGGGAGCGCGCCGTTCCCGGCGGGCAGCGGGTGCTCGCCGACACCGCCGAGGGCGACCCGCTGCCGACCGCCCCGATCGTCGTGTCGCTCGTCCGCACGCCCGGCGACACGCCCGCGCATTGGGTGCGCGCGCACGAGCCCGCCGCGGTCGAGCCGGGTCCGCGCGACGGCGGACGGCGGGCGCCCGGGCGCACGCCGCTCGTCCGCGTCCGCATGGAGGCGGACGGCGTGACCGTCGGCGCGCTCAAGGCGACGCTGGCGGGCGACCGCCGCGAGCCGGACCGGACGACGACGCGGCTCCTGTCCCTCGCCGCCGACCAGCTCGCCCTCGCGATCCGCCGCGACGAGCTGCGTCGCGAGGCGACCGAGGCCGAGATCGCCCGGCGCGCCGATGCCCTGAAGAGCGCGCTCCTCGACGCGGTCTCGCACGACCTGCGGACGCCGTTGGCGAGCATCCGGGCCGCGGCCGGCTCGCTGACGGACCCGGAGATCGCGGTGGATCCTGCGGCCGCGCGGTCCGCGGCAGGCGCGATCGACGCCGAAGCCGATCGGCTCGATCGGCTCGTTCGCGAGGTGCTCGACCTCAGCCGCATCGAGGGCGGCTCGCTCCGTCCCACGCTCGAGCCGCTCGTCCTGGCCGATGCCGTCGGCGCGGTCGTCGACCGCCTGCGCGGCGCGCTCGGCGACCGCCCGATCGATGTCGAGGTCGCCCACGACCTCCCCCCGGTCCGGGCCGACGCCGTCCTGCTCGACGCGATGCTCTCGAATCTCGTCGAGAACGTGGCCCGCCATGCGCCCGCTCCGGCGCCGCTTTCGATCGCCGCGACCGCGACGCCCGACGGACGCGTCTCGCTCACCGTGGACGACGGGGGCCCGGGCCTGCCCGACGCGACGCGGAGCCGGCTCTTCACGAAGTTCCAGGCGCCGGGCGGACCGAACCCGAGCTCGCGACCGGGTCTGGGCCTCGGCCTGGCGATCGTCCGCGGGATGGCCGAGGCGATCGGCGGCTCGGCGATCGCGGCGCCGAGCCCGCTCGGCGGGCTCCGGATCGAGCTGTCGCTGCCGGCGGCGGCACCGGCGCCGGAAGAGCCGATCGGGCCGCCGTCACGCCCCGCCCCCGCTCGCTCGCGGTGAGCGGCGGCGCCCACGTCCTCCTCGTCGAGGACGACGCCGCGGTCCGCCACGGTGTCGCCACGAACCTCGCCGCCCACGGCTACGTCGTCAGCGAGGCCGAGGACGTGGCGGGCGCCGTCCGCCACTGGGATGCCGAGCGGCCGGACGTCATCCTGCTCGATCTCGGGCTCCCCGACGCGGACGGGGCGACGGTCATCCGGCGCGTGCGGCGAGAGGCGACCACTCCCATCCTCGTGCTGTCGGCGCGGGGCGCGGAGGCGGACAAGGTCGCGGCGCTCGACGCCGGTGCCGACGACTACGTCACCAAGCCGTTCGGGCTCGCCGAGCTGCGGTCCCGGGTCGCGGCCATCCTCCGGCGGGCGGCCGGTCCCTCGGCGGACCCCGCCGGGACGATCCGTCACGGGGCGCTGACGATCGACGTGACGCGCCGCGTCGCGACGCTCGGCGACGAGGTCCTCGATCTCACGCCGCGCGAGTACGAGCTGCTCCGGACGATGCTCGCCCAGCCGGGCCGGGTCCTGACGAAGGGCCGCCTCCTCCGGGCGGTCTGGGGAACCGCATACGCCGACGAGGGCCACTACCTCCACGTCTACGTCTCGAAGCTGCGCCGGAAACTCGCGGCCGCGGACCGGGACGGGGCGATCCGCGACCTGATCGTCGCGGAGCCGGGAGTCGGGTACCGGATCGCCGAGGCGCCGCCAGCCGAGCGCGAGTGACCGAGTCTTGAGCGCTTGTTGAGCGCCGGGCGACCCGCGACCCGCCCGTTCCTCTTGGTGCGAAGGCCTACGGTCGATCCGTGGAACCCCTCGCACCCATCCACGTCCTCGAGCCGGCGGCCGACCCCCACGCCGCGCTCGACGCCGGAGACGCCGCCCTCGTCGAGATCGACGCGGCGATCGCCCTGGTCCTGTCCGGGGCGGCTCGCCGCGTCCGGCTGACCTCGCTGCCCTTCGTCGAATCGATCGCCCCGATCGGGCTCGCGCGCGCCCGGAGCGCCGGGGTCGCGTTCACGTTCGAGCGTGCGGAGCGGGTCGGTGTCGCCACGGTGACCCTCGGTCCGATCGAGCCCCACCCAGCCGGAGCGTGACCGACCGCCCCGACGGAGCCGCCCCGCCTCGATCGATCCCCGCGACGGCCACCGATGAGCTCCTGATCGGTCGTCGCCGGGCGGATCGCCGGATCCGGGCACGGCCTCGGCCGTCCCCCTGGTTCCGCCACGCGGGGCCCGGGATCGTCACCGCGAGGCCGGCCGCGGTCGAGCCGGTCCGGCCGATCGAGCGCGCCTCGTGGCGTCTCCGTCGTGCGCTGTTCGGACGGCTGCTCGCGTCCGACGAGGAGGAGACCGAGCGGCTCTCGAAGCTCAAGGCGCTGGCGACCTTCTCGAGCGACAACCTGAGCTCGGTCGCCTACGCCACCGAGCTGATCATGGCTTCGCTGCTCGCGGCGGGCGCCGCCACGTTCTGGCTCGTCATGCCGATCTCGGGCCTGATCGTCGGGATCTTCCTGATCATCGTCATCTCGTACCGCCAGACGATCCGGGCGTATCCCGGCGGCGGCGGGAGCTACCTCGTCGCGAAGGACAACCTCGGGACGGGAGCCGGGCTGGTCGCGGCCGCCGCGCTGCTCACGGACTACGTCCTGACCGTGTCGGTGAGCGTGGCGGCCGGGATCGCCGCGATCCTCTCCGCGTTCCCGGGCCAGCTCGACGCCCTCCGCGTGCCGCTGAGCGTGGCCGCGATCGTCCTCGTCATGACCGTGAACCTGCGGGGGATCCGCGAGAGCGGGACCGTCTTCGCGATCCCGACCTACGCGTTCCTCGTCACGACGCTGGGCGTCATCGGGATCGGGTTCGTGCGTTCGCTGCTCGGCGACACACCGCACGTGACCGTGACGCCGGCCGTCGTGCCCGTCGAGTCGCTCGGCGTCCTCCTCCTCATGCGCGCCTTCGCCGACGGCTGCAGCGCGATCACGGGTGTCGAGGCGGTCTCGAACGGCGTGCCCGCCTTCCAGCCGCCCGAGTGGCGGAACGCCCGGACGACGCTGACCGTGATGGGGATCCTCGTCGCGACGATGTTCCTCGGCCTGTCCTGGCTCGCCGGCGTGACCGGGGCGATGCCGGCCGCGAACGGCGAGACGGTCATCTCGCAGGTGGGCCGGGCGGTCTACGGCACGGGCCCGATCTACTACCTCTTCCAGCTCGCCACGACCGGCGTGCTGATCCTCGCGGCGAACACGAGCTTCGCCGACTTCCCGCGGCTCTCGTCGATCCTGGCCCGTGATGGCTTCATGCCGAGCCGATTCGCGTTCCGCGGCGAGCGGCTCGCCTTCAGCGCGGGGATCGTCGTCCTCGCCGCCATCGCGATCCTCGTCCTCGTCGCCTTCGGCGGCCGGGTCGACGCGCTGATCCCGCTCTACGCGATCGGCGTCTTCACCTCGATCACGTTGTCCCAGGCAGGGATGGTCCGCCACTGGCGCCGCGAGCGAGGCGACGGCTGGCGGACGAGCGCGGCGATCAACGGGGTCGGCGCGGTCGCGACGGGCATCGTCACGGTGATCTTCGCCGTCGCGAAGTTCGCCCTCGGGGCGTGGCTCATCGTGCTGATCATCCCGATCCTCGTCCTCGGCATGGTCGCGATCGGACGGCAGTACGCGCGCCGTCGACTGGCGGCGGACGTGCGACCGGATGCGGTCATCGGGCCGCCGCGCCGCCACCAGCGGGTGATCGTGCCGGTACCCGAGATCACGCGGGACGTGGTCCAGGCGCTGAAGTTCGCGCGGACGATGTCCGATGACGTCGCGGCGGTGCACATCACCGACGACCTCGACGCGGGCGCGGCACTGCGATCGCGGTTCCACGCCCAGCTCCCGGGGATCCCGATCGTCATCGTCGAGTCGCCGTTCCGCCAGCTCGTCCGGCCGTTCGTCCGGTACCTCGAGGAGGTCGCCGCGGGGGACGGCGACGACGTCCTCGTGGTCGTCCTGCCGGAGTTCGTCGCCCGCCACTGGTGGGAGCGCTTCCTCTACAACGAGAACGCGCGGCGGATCCAGGCGGCGTTGCTCGGCCGGCCGAACGTCCTCGTCGCGCAGGTGCCGTATCGGCGCGAGCTCTGAGCAGCGCTCCTAGCGGACGCGCCGCGTCCTAGCGGACGAGCCGCTCGAAGAGGTGCTCGAGCTCCTCGGCCGGGTCGTCGCACAGCCCGGTGTGGACCTCGGACGGCTGGATGACCGTCGACGACGGCGCGACGAGCCAGTGGAACCGCTCGCCCTGGCCGAGCGCCGCGATCGGGCCGGCATCGGCGTCGCCGCGGGCGATCCGGACGATGCCGTCGAGGTGGGACTCGATCGTCGCCGGATCGACGTCGGGGGCGAGCGCCAGCAGCCGCGCGGCGTCGAGGCCGACCCGCGCCGCGAGGAACCGCCGCGGGCGGCAGAGGAGGATCACCCCGGCGTTCAAGGTCTCGCCGCGCTCCACCCGGGGCACGACCCGGACGACCGCGTACTGGAACGGATGCTCGGCCATCAGGCGGCGCTCACGGCCCCCGCCCGGACCCGCAGCGCCTCGGCCGGCTCGACCCAGGGTCGTGGCGCCTCGAGGCGGCGGCCGAGGTAGTCGACGTAGGCCCGGCGCTGGGCGTCGGCATCGCCCACGACCGGATCGGTCGGTAGCCATTCGTCGGGCAGCGCGCCGACGAGATCCTCGAGCAGGCGCCTCGTGACGAGCGGCGCGAGGCGCTCGTCGGCACCGGTGAGCGACCCGGCGAACGGGAGGAGGACATGGTCCGCCAGGCGCTCGACATGCGAACGACGGGCGTGCTCGTCCGGATCCCGCCACGTGTAGTGGATGGACAGCGATGCGCCGTGATCGATCAGCCACGGCCGGTCGTGCCAGATCAGGAGGTTCGGGTTCCGTGGGGAGCGATCCGGGTTCGTCACCAGGCCGTCGAGCCAGATGACGGCGGCGGCCCGGTTCGGATCGGGCCGGCGATCGATCGCGGGGTTGAAGGTCAGCGCACCCGGCAGGAAGTCGAGGCCGATGTTCCGCCCGACGCTGGCGGCGAGCAGATCGTGGATCTCCTGATGGGGCTCGCTGTCGGCGATCGCGCCGTCGAGATCGACCGCGACGAGATCCGGGACGAGGAGCCCCAGCGCGCGGCCGATCTCGCCGGCGAGCCACTCGGCGACGAGGACGCGCGGTCCCTGCCCGGCGCCCTTGAACTTCACGACGTACAGGCCGTCGTCGTCGGCCTCGACGAGCCCGGGCAGCGACCCGCCCTCACGGAACGCGGTGACGTAGCGCGTCGCGCGGACGACGCGCATCGACGTCATGACCCGCTCAACGCGCTGCGAGCCCCACCTGCTCGATCGCCGCCGCGGCCCGTGCGACGCCGTCCCGCGCCCGGATCTCGGCGCCGATCCCGGCCATCCGGGTGCGCAGGGCGACGTCCCCGAGCAGCTCGTCGATCGCCCCTCGCAGGTCCTCGTCCGAGAACGCGTAGGTCGGCAGCCGCCGCCCGAACCGCGTCTCGTCGACCCGCTGGGCGTTGTCGTACTGGTCCCAGAACAGCGGCAGGACGACCATCGGCTTGCCGAAGTGGAAGGCCTCGGTCGTCGTGTTGTTCCCGCCGTGGGTGATCACGAGGTCGACCAGCGGCACGATCGAGGTCTGCGGCAGGAACTCCGAGCCCCACATGTTCGGCCCGAGCTCGTACTGGTCATGCTGCGGGCCCTTCGAGACGATGTAGCGGTGGGGCGTGTCGGCAAGGACGCCGACGAGCCGCCGCATGAGCTCCACGTCGGCCGAGCCGAGAGACCCGAGGGACAGATAGACGAGCGCCGAGCCGGTCGGGCGCTCGGCGAGCTCGCGCGGCAGCTCGAAGGACGCGTCCGTCGTCCGGACCGTGGAATCGAGCCGGAGCCAGCGGCCGTCCAGCGGCCGGCGGTCCGTGTAGTCGGCGACGCCCGGGTAGGTGTACAGGTTCAGACGGTCCGACGTCTGGATGAACTCGAGCTCGGGCAGTGGCCCCGTGCCGTTCCCGCGGCACCAGGCGTCGAAGTCCTCCCACATCGGGCGGTGCGTCCGGTCGTACTCCTCCCGGAACGCCTCCCAGCCCGTCGGGTCGTCGGCGGGCAGGCCCGAGTAGGCGGGGGGAATCGATCGAGCCGCGCGCGCGTCGTCACCGCGGATCTCGAGCGGCTGGCA
>DASSMI010000231.1:0-22986 GCA_035688935.1 Candidatus Limnocylindrales bacterium
CAAGCCCGACTGGCTGCAGCTGGCGATCTCGGTCGAGGACGTCGCGCTGCGGCTGCTCGCCGAGCGCCACCCCGAGCGCGCCCTGAAGACGAACGTCGAGTACTACGCGGCGCCGGTGCTCATGGGCGTGGGCCTCACGCCGGACCTCTTCCCTGCGACCTTCTCGCTCGCCCGCCACGCCGGCTGGACCGCCCACGCGCTCGAGCAGGCGTCGGCGAACCGGCTCATCCGGCCGGACGTGCGGTACGTCGGCCCCGCGGAGCGCAATCTCCCCAGCTGACCGGCCACCGGCCGGTTGACGCTGGTGGGCTCGGCCGGCGCGCCTCCCCCGAGGATCGAGCGCACCGTCAGCGGGCGAAGCGATCGACGAGCGCGGCGACGCGTTCGGGCTCGTCGAACCAGGGCATGTGGCCCGCGCCCTCGATGACCTCGAGCCGCCCGTTCGGCAGCGCGTCGACGAAGCGTCGCCACCGCTCCGCGGCCGCGAGACGGTCCGCCGTGCCGTGGACGAGCAGGACCGGCGTCTCGATCCCGCCGAGGTCCGCATCCGTGAACGGGAAGCCCGCGGCCCAGCCGCCGGGACGGAGAAGGCGGCGGGTCATGGCCCGCTCGTTGCGCATCGCCGGCGTCGTGTTGGTCAGCTCGACCCGCCAGTCGATGAATGCTTCGGGGATCCGCCCGGCGTCGAGACTGGCGCCGTGCCCGCTGTCGCGCAGGATCCCGCGCGTCCGCGCGGCGCTCACCGGCAGGCGCGTGACGATCGCGCCGAGCGGCGACGCGATCAGCCGGATGAACGGGGGCGGGACGATGTCCGGCGTCATCGGCCCACCGCCGAGCAGGGCGACCCGGGCCACGCGCGCTGGATGGCGCTCGGCGAGGCTCAAGGCCCAGACGTCGCCGATCGAGCCGCCGATGACCGTGGCCCGCGAGACGTCGAGGGCGTCCAGCACTCCGGCCAGCAGGTCGGCTGCCATCGCCCGGTATCGATCACCGGGCATCGCGAGCGCTTCGCTCCCGCCCCAGCCCGGCCGGTCGAGCACGAGATAGCGCGCCGGCCGCAAGGCATGGATCAGCGACGCCCACGAGCCAGGTCCAACGGTCCCGTGGACGAGCAGCACGGGGTCACCGCCGCCCACCTCGGCGACCCGGACTCTCGTCGACGGGTGTCCGATGTCGATGAAGCGCTCGCGCGGGGCGAGGCCGTACGTCGCCCAGAGCCGCGCGTCCGCCGTCGCGAACCGGCTGCCGAAGCCGCTCGGCCTGGTCCCCGCCGTCGTCGGCGTCATCGATCGATCCCTTCCGTTCCGACCGGGGGACGTCTCCCTACTGCGTGGCCGCCGCGGTGGCGAGTGGCGCGCTCGCGCGTCGCGCCATCCGGTCGGCGATCCGGTCGACGACGTACTTCGCATCACGACCGGCCCCGGTGACGAGCATGGAGCTGAACGCGTACTGGAACGGCACGCCGACGAAGTACAGGCCCGGCACCGTCTGGCTCACGCCGCGCACCTCCTCGGGCCAGCCGTCGGCGCCGATGATCGGGGCATGGACGAACCCGTAATCGGGTCGGTAGCCCGTCGCCCAGACGATGCTCGCGACGTCGAGGACCGTGCCGTCGGCCAGCTGGGGCTTGCCATCGACGGCGCCGACGGTCTTCGCGTCGTGGCGCTCGACCCCGGCTCGGTCCAGGTCGGCAAGCCGCACCCGGAGGAGCGGGCCGCCACCCTGGCGGACGTGCGGTCGCATCCGGCGTCCCATCGGGGTCCGGATCGTCAGGAGATTCTTGAAGACGAACTGGACGACGGGCCAGCCGAGCGACGCCCGGCGCGAATCGGTGACGTTGAACGGCATCTGACCCGCGGATTTCCCTGACAGGAACACCTTGTGGCCAGCGTGCGCGAGCTCGAACGCGATGTCCGCGCCCGAGTGCGACAGGCCGACGACCAGGACCGGGCCGGCGGGCAGCTGGCCCGGGTTGCGGTAGTCGTGGGAATGGAGCTGCACGATCCCCGCGTCGAGGCGGCCCGCGACGTCGGGGATGCGCGGCGACCGGAACGGCCCGCTCGCGACGACGACCTGCTGGGCCGCGATCCGTCGGCCGTCGGACGTCGTGACGAGGAACCCATCATCGTGCCGGTCGACCGCCTCGGCGCGGATCCCGCTCTCGACCGGAAGCTCGAAGCGCTTGGCGTACGCCTCGAGATAGTCGCCCATCTCGCGGCCCGTCGGCCAGTGGAACCCGCGCGCCGGGAAGGCCATCCCCGGCAGGGCGTCGAACTTCGCCGGGCTGTACAGCTTCAACGAGTCCCAGCGGTCCCGCCAGTGGTCGCCGACCCGTGCGTCGGCGTCGAGGAGGATGAACGGCAGGCCGCGTTGAGCCAGGTGGTAGCCCGCCGACAGGCCAGCCTGGCCCGCCCCGATCACGACTGTGTCCGTCCGCTCGGTCGCCGTCTGGATGTTCATCGCTCGTCTCCGCTCTTGGTTCGGAGGCGACCGACCAGCCGGCGGCCGGTCGCCGGCGACGACCGTAGGCGCGACGGGCTCGGGTCCGCATCGGGGAAAGGACCCAATCGAGCGGCGCTCGGCGATGGGTACCGCCTCAGGCGAGCCGGTGCTCCAGGGCGAACGCCGTTGCGGCGGCCCGCGACGAGACATCGAGCTTCGTGTAGATGTTGCTCACGTGGCGATCGACCGTCCGTTCGCTGATCCCGAGGTCGGCGGCGATCTGACGGTTCGTGCTGCCGCCGACAAGGTGCTTGAGAACCTCGAGCTCGCGATCGCTCAACCCGCCCGGCGCGACGGGCCGCGCCGTGGCAAGCGCGTCCACCCGGTCACGATCCGGCACGGCGCCCAGGCGGTCGAACACCTCGCGGGCCGCCGCCAGCTCGATGGTCGCGGCCGCGCCATCCCCGAGGGCGCGGCAGGCCGTGGCGATCGCGACGCGGAGACGCGCAGCCTCGTACGGCGCGTCGAGCCGACGCCATCGGTCCCATGCGCGGCGGAGGACCGGCAGCGCGCCGACGGCGTCGCCCTCGGCAAGCCGGACGAGGCCGTCCGCCTGGGCGACGACGGCTTCGAGCATCGGCGTCGCTCGCCGTCGAGCCGCCAGGCTCCGCAGCTCCTCGACGCCACCGTGAGCCGCCTCGAGATCGCCCGCGGCGATCATGATCTCGACGAACGGCTCGAGAAGCCGGACACGCTCGACGCCATCCGCCTCGTCGACCGCGCGACGGATCGAGGCCGCGGCGCCCTGAGGATCACCGGCCGCCAGACGAACGAGGGCGAGCCCTGGATCGGGTCTTCGACCCCACGTCGCTGCCTCGCGGTAGTCCGCCTCGGCCTCCCGGAGCTCTCCGCGAACGCGATGGAGCTCGCCATGCGTGTAGTACGCCTCACCGGCCGCGGGCTCGGGAGGCGGCCGGAGCAGCCAGTCGCGGGCGCGTTCGACCTCGTCGGCGGCGTCCTGCCATCTGCCGTGCAGCTGCAGGAGCTCGGCCCGGAAGACGAGGCATCGACCGCGGAACGGCACGGCGTCCGGCTGCGACTCGCACCAGTCGTGGAGTGCCTCGGTCCACTCCTGGGCGCGGCCGAGGTCGTACACCGCCTGGAACGCCTCGATCGACCCGCAGTAGATCCGGCCGACGTTGATCGGCGAGACCTCACCGAGCGTGACCGCGACCATCGCCTGATCCAGAAGTGACGTCGCTCGATCGATCTCGCCGAGGGCGATCAGCGCCTGGCCGCGGCCCAGGCACGACATCGCCTTGCCCTCGGCATTGCCCAGCCGCTCGGCGAGGGCGCCGATCTGCTCGAAGAGCTCGAGCGCGCGCGAGGGATCGCCTTCCGCGAGCGCCCGGAGGGCGACGGGCACGAGGTAATAGCCGCGCTCCACGGAATCGCCGTCAAGGCGTTCCAGGAGCTCACCGCCACGGGCATGCCAGCCGCCAGCCTGCGCCATGTCGCCTCGCTCGCCGAACGCGAGCGCGACGAGGAGCGCGAAGCGAGCGGCTGCGGAGATCTCGCCCGCGTCGATCGCCTCCCGGTGCCCGCGCTCCCACGCCGCGATCGCGAGGTCCGGCCGGCCGAGCATCTGCTGGGCGACGCCGAGCCGTTCGACGTCCTCGGCGCCGAGGCCGGCTGCCGCATCGGCCGCGCCGAGATGTCGGACGGCGTCGGACCAGGCGCGGCGTTCGAACGCAGCGCGGGCGAGATCGAGATCAGTCGCGACGGTCATCGTGGCTCGGGCCCCGCGGCCACTCTACTCCCGGCCCGAGCGGCGACCCCACGCCGACTCAGAGCCAGCCGCGCCGCCGGAAGATGATCGTCAGGGCCACGAGCATCGCCACCATGAGTGCGACGACGACCCAGAACGAGTAGGGCTCCCGTTCGCCCGGGACCGGCACGTTCATCCCGTAGATGGAAGCGATCAGGGTCAGCGGGAGGAGGATCACCGAGGCGGCGGTCAGGATCCGGAACGAGTCGTTCAGCTTGTGGGATAGCACGGACTCGTTCGTGGACTCGAGCGCTTCGACGACTTCCTTGTAATTCTCGAGCGTGTCCCAGATCCGTTCGGCCGCGTCCGAAATATCGTCGAAATAGATCTCCAATTCCTCGGCGAGATAGCGCTGCTTCGTGCGCTCCAGATCGCGCAGGACCGCGCGCTGCGGTCGAACGATTCGCCGGAAATTGATGATCTCCTGCTTCGCGTTCGAGATGTCGCGAACGATCTCCGACGACCGTCCCTCGAGGATGTCGTCCTCGAGTCGATCCAATTTGTTGCCCATTTTTCGGAGCATCGGAAATGCGGCGTCGACGTTCGTGTCGACGATCTTGTAGAGCAGGTAGCCCGAGCCCTTCGAGAACGTCGACTCACGGAGCTCTTCGCGCGCCTCCATCCGCTCGAACATCGCCTGGAGCGGCGGCAGCGGGACCTCGCTGAACGTGATCAGGTAGTCCGACCCGACGAAGAGGTCCAGCTCGGCCGTGAGCAGCCGTCCGCTCGATTTCTCGAAGACCGGGAAGTGCAGGACGATGAACAGGTAGTCGTCGTACGCGTCGAGCTTCGAGCGCTGGTTGCGCGAGTAGACGTCCTCCCAGTCGAGCGGGTGAAAGTCGTAGTGCTGCTCGAGCCAGTCCCGGTGGGCGAGCCGGGGATCGTCGATGTGGATCCAGCGGAGGCCCGAGGCCTCGACGACTCGCGGGTCCTCTACCTCTGCGATGCCGGGCGCGTCGATGTCGCCGGCCGGGTGAGGTCGGCGAAGCCGCGGGCGGGGAAGCGGCGGCAGGTTCGGCATCGACTGGGAGGCTTCATGTGCGTGGCCGCATCGTAGTCGATCGCAAGTTCGGCACGCCACATCTCGGGTCAGTCAATCGGCGACTCCGCGGGCGGGCGCGACACGTCGCACCTCGGGCGGGGCCGGGAGATGCCTCATCCTCCGAATATCGCCCGGGCTGATCCCGCTGGCGCTTCGCGGCGGTTTGAGGGTCGGTCCGCCGAGGATCGCAAGCCATCCAGGCTCCATCCGTGGGTAGGCAGCCGACTGAACCTCTGTGACCCTCGGCCTGACGCCGCCACAGCGCCATGCGGATCACTCCGGGCGTTATCCCGAATGGGAGTCGGGCATCAGTGCTGCGCCTGCTCGGCGCGGGCTTCCCACAGCACGTGCTCCGGGGTCTCGAGCTGGAACGTGGAGTGGTTGACGTCGAAGTCGTCGGCGAGGCACGTGCCCAGGTGGTCCAGGACGTCGCCGGGCTTCCCGTCCTCCCCGAGGACGACGTGGGCCGACACCACGTTCATCCCGCTCGTGATCGTCCACGCGTGAAGGTCGTGGACGTCGACCACGCCCGGCGCCTCCCGGATGTGCCGCTCGACATCCGCGAGATCCACGTCCTTCGGCGTGGCCTCGAGCAGGACGTCCACGCTCTCGCGCAGCAACCGGACCGTCCGCGGGACGATCAGGACCCCCACGACGATCGAGGCGAGGGCGTCGGCCGGATGCCAGCCCGTGAGCATGATGACGATGCCGGCGACGAGGACCGCCCCGGCGCCGAGCAGGTCGCCAACGACCTCGAGGTAGGCACCGCGCATCGTCAGGCTCTCGCGCTGTCCGGTCGAGAGGAGCCGGAGGGCGACCACGTTCAGGGCGAGCGCGCCCAGCGCGACGAGGATGACCACCCCGGGCTGGACGTCGGGCGGCTCCGCGAGCCGACGGATGGCCTGGACGAGGACCACGACGGCGATCCCGAGGAGGAGCACGGCGTTCGCGGCCGCCGCGAGCATCTCGAGCCGGTAGAGCCCGAACGATCGACCACCGGTCGGTGGCCGCGCGGCGATCCGGATCGCGATCAGCGACAGGACCATCCCGCTCACGTCCGCGAAGACGTGGCCCGCGTCGGCGAGGAGCGCCAGGGAGTTCGCCGCGATGCCGGCGACGACCTCGATGACGAGGAGCGCGGCGAGGATGACGATCGCCGCACGAAGGCTGCCGGCATGACGGCCGGCGGCGGAATGCGTGTGTCCCACCGCCGGAGCGTAGACCCCGCGAGACTCAGGCGCCGGGCTGGGCCATCCGGAGGATGGGATACGGCCGGCCTTCGTCGTCCGTGTCGGAACGCTCGACCGTCCGGAAGCCCATCGCCTCGTAGAACCGCACGGCTTCGGGGTTCTGCTCGTTCACTTCGACGGTCAACGATCCGCGGAGCGCCACCGCGTGCTCGATCAGGCTCCGGCCGCCGCCACGTCGCCGCGCGTCGGGGTCCAGGAACAGCGCCGATACGTCGGAACCCACGAGACCCATGAAGCCCACGGGCGCATCCGCGTCGTCGACGAGGACGAAGAGCTCGAGCGGGCCGTTCGGCCCGAGCGCCTCGGCCGTGTCCGGCCGCAACGCCTCGATCTCGGGTTCGCTGAGGAAGTGGTGCGTGGCTCGAACGGATCGGAGCCAGATGTGGACGAGGGTCTCGTGCTCGTCGGATCGGATGGGCCGGATGTGCATGACGCGGCACGCTATCGCGTCGGCGTGTCGATCAGGTGACCGGCGGCACGTCCAGCCAGCCCTCGCGGAGCGCTCGCGTCGCGAGCTCGGTCCGGGAGGCGAGGTCGAACCGCTCGAACAGCCGGCGAAGGTGCGATTCGACCGTCTTCGGCCCGATCCCGAGGCGGGCGCCGATCTCGTCGTTCGATCGGCCGTCGACGACGAGCCGCACGACGTCCAGCTCGCGCTCGCTCAGGCGGGCGAGCGGCGCGCCCGCGCGCGGACGCACCGAGAACGCCATCCCGCCCGAGGCGACGCGCCGGATCGCGTCGAGCAGCTCGCTGAGCGGCGCGGTCTTGAGGACGAACCCCGATGCGCCCAGCCGGAGGGCCGCGTCGGCGTACTGCGGGTAGTCGTAGGCGGTCAGCATGATCACGCCCGGACGCGGCTCCGGAACCGTCGTGAGCAGCGTGAGCCCGGACTCCGTTCCGAGCCGGATGTCGAGGAGGACGACGTCCGCCGGCGTCGTCGCCAGGAGCTCACGCGCCTCGTCGAGTGAGCCGGCCGTTCCGACGATCTGGATCCCGGGCTCGCCGCCGAGGAGCGCGGCCGTCCCGTCGCGGACGACCGGGTGATCGTCCACGATCACGACGCGGGCGACCGTCACCGCGGCCGCCACTCCAGGGCGACATGGGTCCCACCGCCGGGCCACCGCTTGACGTCGAGGATGGCCCCGATCTGCTCGGCCCGCTGGGCCATGTTCAGCAGGCCCAACCGACCCGACTGCTCGGCGGTCTCCGGCGCGTCGTCCGCGATCCCGGGGCCCGCATCGTCGACGGCGAGCGAGATCCCACCGGGCGTGGAGCGATAGCGGACGACGATCGGCGGCTTCCCGTGCTTCACGGCGTTCGCGAGCGCCTCCTGGGCGACCCGGAAGATCGCCAGCTCGACGTCAGGCGCATGGCGCGCGTCGTCGGCGCGTTCGAGGCGGACCTCGCCGCCGGCCAGCCGTTCGATCCGCAGGACGAGCCAGTCGAGGGCAGGGCCCACGCCGAGATCGTCGAGGATCGGCAGCCGGAGGTCGCCGCAGATCGCCCGCAGCTTGTCGGCGACGGTGCGGCCGATCTCGGCGCCCTCGGTGTCGCCGGAGCTCTCGAGGCGGCGGACGAGCAGCGTGAGCTCCTGGAGCGCGTCGTCGTGGATGTCCGCCGCGAGCCGCGCCCGCTCGGCCTCCGCGGCCGCGACGACGAGATCCCGCTGGAGCGTGGCCCTGGTCGCCAGGCGCGCCAGGGGTCGAACGGTGAACCGGCTCGCCACCGCGAGCGCGGCGAGCCACCCGACGAGTGGCCAGAGGAACGTGGACCGGTCGGCGATCAAGGTGAAGAACGGGGTGAGGCCCGCCACCGCGAACTCGGCGGATTGGAGGAGCCGGGCGGCGCCTCGGCCGCTCGATCGCGCGGACCGGATCAGCGGGCCCGCGGCGAGGGCTCCCGGCACGAAGGGGATGGCCCCCGTGGCGAAGGCGACGAAGATCGGCCAGACCGGCTGGGAGCCCAGCGTGAACACGGCGAGATACGCGAACGCCACCGCCGCGCCCGAGAACAGGATGGCCGCGATCACCCCGAATCGGCGGTCGGCGGGATGGTCGATTCGGTCGACGAGCGCGGCCGCGAGCGGCAGCATCGCGACGACGCCGATCAGACCGGCGAGGACCTCCTGGCCGGCCGAGCCGCTCGCGTAGAGCGGCAGCACGAGGAGCGGCGTTGCCGCCGCGGTCGAGAGTGGAAACGCGAGGTCCTGGAGCGAAGCCCCGGCTCGCCCAGACATCAGCCACCACGCACCGGTGATCAGCACGGCGAGTCCGATGAGGATCGCCTGCCCGCTCGACTGGAGCCGATCCCAGCCCGGATACCAGAACCCGCTCACCGCGTACTGCGCCTCGGCTCCGCCGTTCTCCAGCGCGTCGGGCGAGACGAGGGAGAGCGATTGGACGGGTTGCAGCGCGAGGCTATGGAGCGAGCCGACGTCGAGGAGGTTCGTCGGCGTGGCCGGCGAGAGGCCTATCACCTCGCCGCCAGGATCGCCGGACGACTCCGCGTAGATCTCGGTCGGCAGCGAGATCAGTTCCTGCCCGTTCAGCCCCACGACGACCATCCCCGGCTGCACGCCGTCGCGCGCCGCGGTGCTGTACGGATCGACTGCGGCCACGACGAGCCTGCCCCCGGAGGTCCGCTCGTCGACCGCGAGCCGGATCCCCGGGTCGTACCCACCCAACCAGAACGGGGTTAGGCCGAGCACGAACGCGACGACCGCGATCGTCGCCGCGACGCGGTCGAGGGCTCGTTTGCTGATCACGACCGCGACGGTAGCAGAGGCGATTCCGCGACCCGTACCGGGATGTCCCGCAACGGCTCGCCGGAGAGTGCCGTCTGGCCGCGCCCGTCCCGGCACGGAACGATGACTCCGGCATGTCACCCTTGGGCCGGTACCGCGCTGGGGAGTGGTACCGGCCCGAACCACTGCCACCGAGGAGGGACGATGACCGCGGTTCTCGAAGCGCACGGCTTCGGCAAGCGCTATCGGCGCCGGACCTGGGCGCTCCGCGGGGTCGACCTGACGGTCCCCGAGGGCTCGATCACGGCGCTCGTCGGGCCGAACGGCTCGGGGAAGTCGACCCTCATCCGGAGCTGGATCGGCTTCGAGCGAGCGACCGAGGGCCGGCTCTCGACGGGCGGCGTTGATCCCCAGCGCGACCGCGCGGGTGCGGTCGCGCGGGTGGGGTACGTGCCGCAGTCGCCGTCGCTCTACCGCGACCTGCGGGTGCGCGATCACATCGATCTCGCGGCGAGCCTTCGGTCCGGCTTCGACAAGGCGATGGCCGCGAGATATGTGGAGCGTCTGTCGATCCCGCTCGGCGTGCGCGCCGGCGAGCTGTCCGGCGGCGAGGCGGCGCAGGTGGGTCTCGCCCTCGCGCTTGCCACGCGCGCCGCGATCCTCCTCCTCGACGAGCCCCTCGCGTCGCTCGACCCGTTGGCCCGGCGCGAGTTCCTCCACCTGATGGTCGAGGCGGTCCGCGCGGCTGGTGCGACGGCCCTGCTCAGCTCGCACGTCATCACCGACATCGAGCAGGCGTGCGACCGGCTGGTCGTCCTCGGCAAGGGCCACACGCTGCTCGACCTGTCGATCGCCGAGGCGCTCGCCCACCACCGGATCGTCGACGGCCAGGCGATCCAGGCCGCGGCCACGGGCGGCGACGGAGCGGTCGTCGGCGGGTTCCCGGCGCCGAACGGCGAGCCGCTGACGCTCGTCCGCGTCCCGAGCGTCGCGGATGCCGAGGTGCCGCAGACCGGCCGGCCGGCGACGCTCGAGGAGGTCGTCATCGGTCACCTGGCCGCCGGACGCCGGCGCGACGCGGCGACTGCGGCGCCTGTCGAGGAGGCGGCGGCATGACGATCCGATCGGCGCTCCTCTCGTTCCGGATCCAGCGCTTCGAGACGACGATCGTCGCCGGGGCGACGATGCTGTCGGTCCTCGTGTCGGCGATCGCGATCGGGTGGTTCACGGCCGGCGGCTACGCGCAGTGCTTCACGAGCGACAGCCCGGTCCTCACGACCCAGTGCCAATCGCCGATCGCGAGCGCCCTGAGCCGGATCATGCGTCTATCGATCTCGATCGTGCCCCTGTTCCCGATCGTCGCCGGACTCCTCGCGGGCGGTCCGATCGTCGCCCGAGAGCTCGAGGCGGGCACGGCACGCCTCGCCTGGTCGCTCGGTCCGTCGCGACTTCGCTGGTTCGCGCAGCGCGCCGTGCCGATCCTCGCGATGGTGCTGTTGGCCGGTCTCGCGGTCGGCTTCACGTCCGGGGCCCTGACGCACGTCATGTTGCCGACCACGGACCTCGATCGGTCCTTCGTCGGGTTCCGGGCTCGCGGACTGCTCGTCGGCGTCGAGGCGATCCTCGTGACCTCGATCGCCCTTGCGCTCGGCGCGATCCTCGGCCGGCTCGTGCCGACGCTGATCCTGACGCTCGTCCTCGTCGGCGGGCTGATCATCGCGATCGACAAGGTCGATCGGACGCTGCTGCTGAACGAAGCCGTCCAGTCCAGCGGGGAGACGTTCTCGTGGGAGGACGACATGTACCTGGAGAGCCGCCTGAAGTTCCCGAACGGCGACGTCCTGACGTACGAGCAAGCCGCCGCGACGCATCCCGAGATCAACGAGCCGTGGGAGAACGAGCCGCCCTACCAGGACATCGTGCTGTCGATCCCGGGTGAGCGCTACCACGAGATCGAGCTCCGTGAGGCGCTGATCCTCGGCGGATTGGCGGTCGTGTTCCTCGCTGGGGGCGCTGTCGCCGTGGTCCGCCGCCGACCGAGGTAGGCGTCGCGCCCGCCGAGCGGCGATCATCGCGGCGTGACGAGCGCCCTCCTCGCCTTCGATCGGACCGGCGACCGGCTGTTCGCGGCGCTCCGTCGTGCCGCGGCCGGACGGATCCCGCCGCTGCGCGCGCTCGAGACGCCGTGGTGGGCCGGGCTCGCCCTCGCGATCGCCGCCTGGGCGCTGATCGTCGTCTTCAGCGATCCGTGGGGCCGGCTGTGGGGCACCGGACAGGACGCCCGCTGCTACTGGCAGGCGTCGCTGGCCGATCCGTACCTCCACAGCGACTGGAACGACCCGATCGCCTACGTCTACTCGCCGGCGTTCCTCCAGCTCGTCGCGCCGATCACCGCCCTGCCCTGGCAGGGGTTCATGGCGGTCTGGACGGCGCTGCTGATGGGCGCCGTGCGCTTCCTGACCGGGCCGCGGCTGCTCCTCGCCGGGCTGCTGTTCCCGTTCACCGCGATGGAGGTCGCCGGCGGCAACGTGTCGCTGCTGCTCGCCGTCGCGATCGTCCTCGGGTTCCGTTCGCCGTGGACGTGGTCGCTCGTCCTCCTGACCAAGATCACGCCCGGGATCGGGTTGCTCTGGTTCGCGGTGCGGCGGGAGTGGGGCGCACTCGCCCTCGCGCTCGGGGCGACCGCGGCGATCGTCGCGGTGTCCTACGTCGTCGCGCCGCAGCTGTGGCGCGACTGGGTGGACGTCGTCGTCCGGAACGTCGCCTCGGGCAAGAGCGGGACGTGGGCGTCGCTGCCGATCCCGCTCTGGATCCGGGCGCCGATCGCCGTCGCGATCGTCGTGTGGGGCGCCCGGACGGACCGCGCCTGGACCGTGCCGGTCGCCTCGATGCTCGCCCTGCCGGCGCTCTGGTACGGCGGCATCTCGATGTTGCTAGCCGTGATCCCGCTCCTGCCCCGAGGCCACGAGTCACGACATGACCCGATTCGCAAGCGGCACGCTGAGATCGAACGCGTTCGCGTCTGACTCGTGCACGTCGACGGCCGATCGGGTCACCTCATGACCCGGCCCCCGCGGTTCAGGCCACGTTCACCGGCACCGCGAGCGCGACCGTCAGTCCCGAGCCCAGGTCACCCGACATCGTCCCGAGCTCGTGCGCGCCGCCGTCGTCGCCGAAGACGTTGTCCCGCTCGAGGGAGACCTGCGAGAGGTTCTGGACGCTCTCCGCATAGCCGTCGGTCGCGTAGACCGCGTCGCAGATGTCCTTCGGCAGGGCGATCTGCGAGGTCGCGATCTTGTTCGCCTCGTCCGTCGCGGCCTCGAGGTCCGTGTACACCTCGAAATGGATGTGGGGCCAGCGGCCCGAGTAGCAGGCCGGGAAGATCGACTGGAACGTCGCCACGCCCGACCCGTCCGTCGCCTGGACGCCGCGCAGGTAGTTCTGCGACGCCGCCGCCTGCGAGTAGAGCGAGTAGTTCCCGTCGCGGTCGCAGTGCCAGACGTAGACCGCTGCGCCTTGCATCGGCGCGCAGCCGTTCGAGGCGTCCTGGATCGCGAGCTTGATCGTCAGCGGCACGCCGGCGGCCGTCCCCGAAGACGACCCGAACGACTTCGTGATGTCCGGCCGGACGACGCCGCTCTGGTTGAGGACATTCGGGCCGTTCGAGCCGTCGCCCGGGAACGGGCCGGCGGTCTCCTCGGGGATGAGGTCGCACGAGGCAGCGGAGCCGGCCGCGACGGCGCTCGAGCCGGCACTCGAGCCGGAGGAAGCGCCCGTGGCGGAGGACGACGGCGAGGCGGTCGCGCCCGGCGAGCAGGCGACGATCGACATCAGGCCGGCGCTGATCGAGGTGAAGCCGAACGCCTTGAGCGCGGCGCGGCGGTCCATCAGGGTCGAGAGGTCGTACACGAGGCCGCGGTCGGTCTCCTCGAGGTGCTCGTGGAGCGCGACCTCGGGTTCGGTCGTCGGCTGGGCAGTCATCGGAGGTTCTTCTGTCAATCCGGCGTCCGCCCGGCATTCTCGGCGGGCGGTGGCGACATCGTCGTCACGGCGACCTTTCCGTTCGCTGACGACGCCACCGGCGCGGTCCCGCGTCCCCGGACGCGGAATGCGACGACGACCGCCCCCGCGAGGAACACGGCGGCGCCCACCCAGAACGGCGCCTTCGGACCGGCGACGGCCGAGACCGCGCCACCGAGCAGCGGGCCGAGGATGCCTGCCGCGTACAACGGCAGATAGACGAGGTTGAGCGTCTGCGACCGGCGGTCGTCGGGGACCTCGGTCGCGAGGAGGCTGAAGACCATCGCCCCGACGAGTCCGTTCGCCGCGCTGAACAGGAGGATCGCGAGGGCCAGCGGCGGGATCGAGCCGATGAGCGGAACCGCGAGCAGGGCGACGCCCCCGACCGCCAGCGCGACGAGGAGGACCGGCCGGAACCCGATCCGGTCGCCGATCGCCCCACCGGCCGGCGCGATCACCGCACCGGCAAGCGCTGCCGTCCCCGCGACGAACCCGATCGACGATGCCAGCCCGGCGCCGCTCCCGACGATCCCTTCGACGATCAGCGCCTGGTACGGCCGGCTCATCTGGTTCGCGAGGAACGCGACGAAGTAGATCGCGAAGATCCGCCGAACGGCGGGATCGCCGAGGACGCCGCGCACGGCGCCATACGCCAGGGCCAGCACGCGGCCGGTGCGGACGACCGGCGGCCTGACCTCCGTCGAGCCGAACCAGACGAGCGCTCCGGTCGCGACCGACAGGCCCGCCGAGACCCAGAAGATCGCCGGCAGCGGCCAACCCAGCTGATCGACGAGGACCCCACCGAGCGCCGGTCCGACCGCGAACCCGATCGGCCCGCTGGCGCCGAACACGGCGATGATCGTGCCGATCCGGGCGCGCGGCACGACGTCCCGGATCGCCGCAAGCATGATTCCCGTGTTGCCGAGCTGGAAGCCGATGAGCAGGAGGCTCGCCGCAAGCTGCCACGGCTCGCGCGACAGCGCGACGCAGGCGAAGACGACGGCCTCGACGAGGCAGCTCCGGACGACGACCGCCTTCCGGCTGTAGAGGTCGGCCCAGACGCCCCACAGCGGAACGAGCGGCATCCCGACGACGAAGATGAGCGCGGAGAACAGCCCCACGAACGGCGCCCGATCCGCCTCGGGCACGCCGACGATCCGGAGCTCCGGTGCGAGGAACGCGAACACCTGGCTGACGCCGAGCCCCTCGACCAACGAGGTCAGCCAGAAGACCGCCACGACGCGGTCCCAGTCGGCGCGGCCGTGGTCGTCGGTCGGTGACATGGACTCGAAGCCTATCCGGCCGGACGGGCCGCGATCCGGGCGCCGGCGCGCGGCGTAGACTCGAGCGAGGAGGCACGGACGGATGATCGGTCGGTACCTGAACCGCGCGGTCGACGCGCAGCGGCGCTGGTCACAGCCCTTCGGCGACTTCAACCACCGCTGGACCGGTGCGCTGTTCCATCCGATCCGGCCGATCCAGAACTTCCTGAACGGCACCTGGCTCGGCCATCCGGTCCATGCCGTCGTGACCGATGTCGCCGTCGGGGCGCTCACCGTCTCGATCGTCGCCGACCTCATCTCGCAGCCGCTCGTCGCGGACGTCTCGATGGTCCTGGGTGTCCTGGCGATGGTCGCGTCGGCGGTCACCGGCCTCGCCGACTACGCCGAGGTCGATGGCACTGCCCGGTACCGGGCGACCGTCCACATGACGGTCATGGTCGTCGCGCTCGTCCTGTACCTGATCTCGCTCGTGATCCGCAGTGGCGCGCCGGCCGACCGGCTGGTCCCGATCGTCATCGGCGTCATCGCGTACCTCGTCCTCTCGCTCGGTGCCGCGATCGGCGGCGACGTCGTCTACCTGATCGGCACCCATGTCAACCGGAACGCCTGGCGCGGAGCCGGCGTGAAATGGATCCGGCTCGATCTCGGCGACCTGCCGGACATCCCCGAAGGCGGTCCCACGAAGCTCCGGGCCGGGATCAACGAGCTCGCGGTCATCCGCAACGGCGAGCAGGTCCTCGCGGTCCATGCCGTCTGCGCCCACGCCGGCGGCCCGCTGCCCGAGGGGACGCTCGTGGGCGACGCGATCCAGTGCCCGTGGCACGGCTCCCGCTTCCGGATGGCGGACGGCCATGTGGTCCGCGGACCGGCGATGTACGACCAGCCGGCCTACGAGGTCCGGCGCGCCGAGGCCGGCGGCTGGGAGGTCCGGCGCCGCTCCGCCTAGGGCGTTCTCCGCTGATGACGGACCTCGGCGCCCCGATCCACGTCCCCGTGCCGAGCGTCGTCGTCCTCATCGGGGCCGCCGGCGCCGGCAAGTCGACCCTCGCGGCGCGCCTCTTCGAGCCGGCCGACGTCGTCTCCTCGGACGCGCTCCGCGAGGTCCTCACCGGCGACGCGGCGGACCAGCGCGCCACGCGGGTCGCGTTCTCGATCCTCCACCGTGAGGTCCGGAACCGGCTCGCGGCCGGGCGGCTCGTCGTGGTCGACGCGACGAATGTCGAGCGACACGCCAGGCTCGGCCTCGTCCGGATCGCCCGCGCCGCCGGCGCGCCCGCGATCGCGATCGTCCTGGCCGGGGACGGCGACGCCACGCGCGCCAGGAACGCGGCCCGCGAGGAGCGGGTCGTCCCGGCCGATGTCGTCGACCGGCACCTGGCGGCGATCGCCCGACTCGGGGCCGACCCCCCGGCGATCGAGGCGGTCCTCCGGCTCGAGGGATTCGGCGCCGTCTCCGTCCTCGGCGAGGGTGCCGCACCGGTCGTCCTCCTCCAGCCGAGGACCGCCGACCCGGCGGGCTGATCAGCCGGCGGCGTTCGTCCCGCCGGCGATCAGCGCGATCGCCAGCGCGGCAAGGACGATCCCCGCGAGGTGACTCCGTGTCACGCGCTCGCGCAGCACGGCGACGGCGAGCACCACCGTCGTGACGGGGTACAGCGACGACAGCGTCGCTGCGACGTCGAGCCGGCCGGCCTGCGTCGCGAGGATGTAGAGCCCGTTCCCCGCCAGGTCCGCCGCCGCTCCGACGAGCACGATGGGGAGCACCGGGCGGGGGACGCGCCAGGGCTGCCTGGCGACCGCGATGAGCAGCAGGATCGGGACGATCGAGGTCACCTTGAGGATCGCGAGCGGCCATGCGACCAGATCCTCGGGGAACGCCCCGATCGCGACGTTGAACAGGCCCAGCCCCACTCCGCCGATCAGCCCGTACTCGATCCCCGATCGCCGCCCGGTGGGGTCGTCCGAGCGCGAGACGAGGACGACGGCGAGGAGCGCGACGGCGATGCCGGCCGCAACCTCCGATCCCGGCCAGCCCTGGCCGACGAGCCCGACGATGACCGGGACGGCAGCCGCCAGCACGCCGGTGACCGGCGCGACGACGCCCATCCGTCCGACGGCGAGCCCGGTGTAGAGCCCGACGATCCCGGCGACCGCCAGGACGCCCGCGAGGATGCTGAGCGCCGTCGTCGTGGGGTTCGGGAACGGCTCGCCGATCGCGACGCCGATGAGCGCCATCGCGATCGCCCCGAACGCGTCGACGACGATCGCGACGCCGAGGACCGCGGCCCGCCGGCCGGACCATCCGCCGATGAAGTCGCCGGCACCCCAGGCGACGGCCGAGGCGAGTCCGAGGACGACGACGGCGAGGCCCGGTCCGGCCGGGTCAGCCGTGGACCGCTCCGACGGCGGGTTCCGGTTCGCGCAGGGGCTCGCGGGTGCGCGCGCGCGACGCGTCGGATCCGGGCGGCGCGCCGTCGTCGGTCTCGGTGGGTCCCGCGAGCTCGACGACCGCATCGGCCGCGCCGTGGTACCGATCCGAGGTCGTGAGGTAGATCACCTGGAAGTCGGCGGCGATCTCGCGGAGGAGCAGGAGCGCCCGGCGGGCTCGATCGTCGTCGAGGCTGATGAACGGGTCGTCCAGGATCAGGGGCGGGCGGCGGTTCCCGGTGACGAGCCGGACGAGCCCCAGGCGTGCCGCGAGATAGACGAGGTCGAGCGTGCCCTGGCTGAGCGAGCGGACGTCGACCCAGCCGTCCTTCTCCGGCGCGTGGACGCGGATGTCCAGGTTTCGGTCGTCCACCGTCACGCGGCGATAGCGGCCCGCGGTGATCCGCGCGATGTCCGCGACCATCTGGGTCTCGAGGAAGCGCGTCGCGGTCCGCATCGTCGCCTGCTCGGCCAGCTCGATCTCGCGCAAGGTTCGTTCGTAGACGCGGGCGCGGCGCTGGAGCGTCGCCAGCTGCTCGCGCCATCCCGCCAGGCGCTCGCTGTGGCCCGCGACCGCCTCGGCGTCGACCGCGTTGTTCTCGACCCGCGCCCGAGCGTTGGCCTCGTCGTCGCGGGCCCGGTCGACCGACGCCTCGAGCTCCGCGACCTCGACCTCGAGGCGCTCGCGGGCTCGCGGCTCCTTGGCGATCGGCCCGAGCGCCTCGAGCGCGTGCGCCTTCTGCTCGGCCTCGAGCGCGGCGGCGTCACGCGTGGCCGCGAGCGTCTCGGCCGGTTCCGCCCCGACGAGACCGTCGAGCTGGGCGGTCAGCCGGTCGACCCGGCCCTGGTGGTCCGCCTCGCGACCGAGGAGATCCTCCGCCTCGGCGAGCGTGCCGAGACCGAGCCCGAGGAGCTGTTGGGCGGTGTCCGCCTCGGCCCGCTGGAGCTCGGCCTCCATCTCGGACCGGCCGCGCAGCCGGCGATCGATCTCGACGTCGCGGAGCTGGGCGTGGACGCGGTCTCCGCGCCGGAGCCACCAGGCGACGAGGCCGAGAACGAGGCCGAGGCCGGCGACGACGCCCCCGGCGACGAGCGGCACGGGACCCAGGTCGGCGATGGCGGCCACCCCCGCGAGACCGGCCGCGAACGACGCGCCCGCCACCACGACGCCCACGACCAGGAGGAGCGACGCCACCCGCCAGAGCGGCTTCCAGCGTGGTGGCGGCGGGACCTCGTACGTGACCGTGATCTCGCCGGCGAGCGCGGCCTTCAGCTCGCGGATCGTCCCGTCGAGGCGCCGCAGCCGGGCGACGGCCTGCTCGAGGACCGGGAGCGGATCCGGCGAGGGATGCGTGTCGCGGAGCCCGTCGAGCTCTGCGGCCACGCCGACGGCCTGGCGGTACCGCTCGAAGCGCGCCCTGGCCGCGTCACGCTCGCTCGTGAGTCGCTCGGCCTGACGCGCCTTCTCGAGCATCGATCGGCGTTCCGTGAGGGTCGCCTCGCTCTCGGCGCGGCGCTGGCGGGCACCCGCGAGCGCGTCGCGGTCGCGCTCGAGCTGCTCGAGCGCCCGCTCCCCGTCCGCGACCGCCAGCGCGGCTCCCTCGACCGTGTCCTCGGCCGTCTTCAGCCGTCCCGGGTTCTTCGCCCCACGCGTGTTCAGGTCGTAGAGGGCCCGCTCGAGGGTCCGTCGCGCGCGCGACGTGCCGCGATCGGCGCCGCTGATCGAGGCCTGGAGGCGGTCGCGGAGGGCCGCCTCGTCGCGATCGAGGTCGGCGAGCTCGTGATGGCGGACCGAGGCGGTCGAGCGGAAGAACGCCTCGCTCGGGATGCCGGTGAGCTCCGCGAGCGCCTGGTCGGCGAGCGTCGGGTCGGTGATCACCTCGCCGTCGACCTCGAGCCGGACCGTGCCCTTCGCGCCTCGGAACACCTTCTCGAGCGATCCCTCGCGAACGCCGCGCTCGTCGTCGTCGATCTCGAACGTCAGGTAGATCTCGGGTCGCGCCGGCCCGTCGCCGGCATCCCACGGCCGGAACGAGTCCATCTCGGCGCCGCCGCTCGTCACCTTCCGGGTCAGCGCCAGCTCGATCGCGCGCTGGATCGTGGTCTTGCCGGCCTCGTTGGGGCCGTGGACGATCGTCAGCCCGCCCGCCAGCGGGATGTCGAGCTCGCGGTAGCGGCGGACGTCGCGGAGCCCGAGGCGCGTGATCCTCACAGGGTCACCTCGTGGCCGGCGAGGAGGAGCCGGCCGAGACGCAGGACGTCGCGGAGCTCGGCCGCCTCCGCCATCGACGGTCCGCCGCCGTCAGCCTCGAGCTCGGCGATCCGGCCCTCGACGTTCCGGATGAACGCACCGGGGATCGTGTCGGGCGACGGCAGCACGCCCGCGGTCAGCGCCGGCTGCGAGTGATCCCGGACGCGCAGCTTCAGGAAGGCGGTCCTCAGCTGGTCCTCGACCTCGTCGACCGAGACGTCGAGCTCGTCGGGGCGGACGCCCGTCAGCCGGACGTCGAGGACGAGATCGGGGTTGGCGAGCGCCGCGATCCGCTTCACGAGCGTCGGCTGGTCGGCGATCGTGCCGGCGTCGACCTCGAGCCGGTCGAAGCGGGTCCGGCCCACGGTGCGCTCGTCGATCGCGACGTTCCGACTGCCATTCGCCTCCTCGAGCGAGACGAGGAGGACCTTGCCCGCGCCGTCCTGGCTGACCGCGACCGGCTCGGGCGCGCCCGAGTACGCAAAGGTCGTCCCGCCGGCCTTCCCGTGCTGGGTCGAGTGCCAGTGCCCGAGGGCGAGATAGTCGAGGCCGGTCGCGGCGATCTCGTCTCGCGTGACGACGACCTCGTCACCGTCGGTCCGGCCCGGGATCGCGAGCGCGCCGTGGACCATGCCGACGTGCCAGGTCGCTCCGTCGCCGGCCGCGACCCGCAGGTCCCGGAGCGGGCTGTGTGGCGCGCGCTTCGTCGCGAAGACGGGGCCGTGGACGATCACGTCGCACGCCGCGAGGTGGACCGAGCCGCGATCGGGCGTCAGGACCGTGACGAGGTCGTCATCCTCGGTCGAGCCGGCGAGCGCCTTGAGGTCGTGGACCCGGTAGATCGACGATCGGTCGTAGACGTCGTGGGTCCCGGGGATGATCACGGTGCGGATTCGGGCAGCCGCGAGCCGCTTGATCTCGGCCGCGACGCGCTCCACGGACCGCCGCGGCTGCGTGTTGGAATCGAACAGGTCGCCGGCGATCAGGACGACGTCGACCCGCTCGGCGATCGCGAGATCGACCGTCGCGACGAAGGCGGCGAGCTGCCGTTCGCGCTGCGCCGTCGCCTGCTCCCCGAGGTCGGCGTGACGGGCACCGAGATGGACGTCGGCGGTGTGCAGCAGTCGGAGCATCCGGTCGGGCGAAGCCTCCTCATCCCGGCTGGGGTGCGACCGAGGCGAACGCGCTCCGGGACCGTCCTCCGTCCGGCCGGCGCACGGCCGTCGACGTCCGGGCGACGCGCCGCCACGGCTGTCGGGCCATTGTGACACGGGGAGACGCCGGCTCGGGCGCCTGCGCGAGGCGCTTGCCAAATCCGCTCCGGGTCGTCGGGGAGCCGTTCCGCGGGCTGGATTCGCCGTTCCGAGCATTGCAACGCCCGATCTGAACGATCGGTGTATGGTCCCGGCCATCGATCAACCCGAGCGCCCGATCAGGGACTCCATAGCGGCACCTGGAACGCGTGGCGCCGGCCTCGCCCCCGACGCATTCGCACCGTCCCGTCCGCCGATATGGCCGCCCTCCGAGCGACCGGACCGCCCGCGCCCAGCTCGCGCCAAAGAGGAGAGGAAGGCCTCATGACCTACGTCGACCGAACGTTGACGTGCGTCGACTGCGGGGTGGAGTTCATCCACTCGGCCGCCGACCAGGAGTACTACGTCCAGAAGGGGTTCGCGTCGGACCCCAAGCGCTGCGCGAGCTGCCGGGCGAGCCGGCGGGCGAGTCGCGAAGCCGGCTATGACGTCCGTGACATCGGTGGGCCGCGCGGGTACGAGCGGGGTGACGAGCGCGTCGCCCGGGAGTACTTCGCGGTGATCTGCTCCTCGTGCGGGAACCAGGCGCAGGTGCCGTTCAAGCCACGGATGGACCGTCCTGTCTACTGCTCGGATTGCTTCCGGCAGGTCAAGCCCGACTGACGCCCTCCTGACCGAGTCCGGTCGAGCGCGGTGGCCCAGGCCCGCGCTCCCGGAACGCCTCCGATATGCGAACGCCCCGGCCGAGCGGCCGGGGCGTTCGTGGTTTTGGGGCGGTCGCTGCCTGAGTCGCGCCCGCGACTCAACGCCCGTGGTTCCGACCGTGGCCATGTGCACGCGGGCCACCGGCCGAGCGTGTCCGAGTCGAATCTGAGTCGCCGGCGCGACTCAGGTTCGTCGGCGAGGCACCAGGTGACTCGGGAACGCGCGGAGGAGCGTGGGTCGGCGCGCGGTCCGACCGACCCGAGCGTGCAGAAACCGGCATTGAGTCACGACGTGACTCGTCCCGCCTAGATCCGGAACGCCTCGCCGGCTCGGTAGCGCTCGCGGTTGCCGCCGCAAGGACACCGTCGCGGGAGTTTCCCTGCCGGCGAGCACGAAGTCGGTCGGGCGCTGCGGGCGCGCACCAAGGCCGTGGGCGAAGGGCGATTTCGGTCATTCCCAACGTGTCGGGAATCCTCTACGCTCCGCGATCCTGCCGAGGGGATGGAGGGAGCCATGGCCCGGGGATCCACGCGAACGCGCCGTGACGGGCGGTTCGCCATCGCGCTCCTCATCGCGCTCGTCGCCGGCCTGCTGCCCGAGACCGCCGCCGTGGTGGCGGCCGCCACTCCGACCCCTTCCGCATCGTGGAATTTCGACGACGGTTCCGGCTCGACCGCCGACGATGGCGTCGGCAACCGCAACGGCACGCTCGTGGGTGACGCGACTTGGTCGGCGCTTGACCCGCACCAAGGGACCGGATCCGTGAGCTTGCCCTCAGCCGACGGCCGGGTCGTGATCCCCTCGAATGCGACACTCGAACCTGCGACAAGTCTCGCCTTCTCGGTCTGGATCCGAACGACGGCAACGGACGGCATCCTCGTCGAGAAGGGTGACGCCGGTTGTTCGCTGCCCGCCTGGCAGCTCGGGATGTACGGCGGCGCCGTCGGATTCCAGTGGCGAACCCCGACCACGAGTGGGTCGCGTGGGTCACCCCAGGATTCGCGGATCAACGACGGCGCGTGGCATCACGTTGCCCTGTCGATGGTCATCTCGACGGGCGTCGCGACGCTCTACGTCGACGGCCGGACCAGTCAGAACGGGACCGGCCCGGCGCCGGGGATCGACTATGCGGCATCTGATCAGACGACTTCCGACCTGATCATCGGAAGCCTGAACTCCTGTCCGACGCTGCCGGCCGGGGCGATCGCCGACTACGACGACCTCCGGTTCTACTCGACCTCGCTTGCGGCATCGGACGTTTGGGCGATGGAACCCTCGTTCGCGACGACGACGAGCTTGCAGATGACGCCGGCGGTGCCGGCGCCAGGCGAGATCACGAGCTTCTTCGCCCGAGTCACTCCGTATCCCCCGAATGCAGGAACGATCACATTCCACTACACCGTCGATGGAGGGGCGGATCACGCGATCCCGAAGGACATCAGCGAGGTCGGCACGGCGTTGCTGGAGTTCGGTTATCCGAACGCGTTGCCGGTCGGCCAGTACGTCTTCTGGGCCGAATTTGATGGGGTTGGTCCAGCCGAAGCCTCATCGTCGAATAGTTTCGACTTCACCATCGCGGCGTACGCGACCACGACCGTCGGGCACGTCGATGGATCGCAGCCGATTCCGATCCAGCAGTCGTTCACGCTGATCGTCTCTACCAGGTACGACACGGACCAACCCGGGCGTCGTCCGACCGGAACATTTGCCTTCTACGACGTGTCGGGCGCAGAACCCGTCGA
>DASSMI010000232.1:0-6743 GCA_035688935.1 Candidatus Limnocylindrales bacterium
GTCCAGGCCTGCTGGAGCGTGCGCCACCGGCCGACCCACTCGATCCTCGTCGCGCTCGGGTCGTTCGGGTCGATGAACACGCTCGACTCGCGACCGGGCTCGACGAGGATGAGCTGGCGGGTCGACCCGTCCGGCATCGGGACGGAGTAGACCGGGTAGCTCTGGCCCTGGTACGTGGCCGTCTGTGGGGCTGCCGGGTAGACCGGCGCTCCGGGCGTGGTCGACTGGCCGGGCTGCTGGAACGCCGTCGTGACCATGTACGCCAGGGGCAGCAGGTACGCGCTGATGATCACGAGCGCGAACATCAGGATCGACGCGCGGCCCAGGAACCGGCGGTACGAGCGCGCGACGGGGGAACGGTCGCTGAACGACCGGCCGTCGGCGTGCGCGACCGCCGTCATCGCTCGCCGCCGGCGTAGTAGACCCGCCGTCGGGCGAACCCGAACAGGACCAGCGTCAACGCGAGCACGATCACGAACAGCAGCCACGCGATCGCGGCCGCGTAGCCCATGTGGTTGTAGACGAAGCCCTCGCGGTAGAGGACGAGGTTCATGAACAGCGTCGCGTTGTTCGGGTCACCGCGGCCGTTCGTGATCACGAAGGCCTGGGTGAAGTACTGGAACGTGCCGATCAGGATGATCACGAGGTTGTAGAGGAGGACCGGCGACATCAGCGGGATCGTGATCCGGCGGAACTGGGTCCAGGCGCCGGCGCCGTCCATGCGCGCCGCCTCGTACAGCTCGGTCGGCACCGACTGCAGGCCGGCGATGTTGATGAGCATGAAGTTGCCGATCCCCCAGAGCCCCATGATCGTGAGCGCCGGGTAGACCCACGCCTCGCTGTTGATCCAGTCGATCCGGGGCAGGCCGATCGCTCCCAGGATCGCGTTCAGCCAGCCGGTCTCGGTGTTCAGGAAGCCGAGCCAGACGAGCGTCGACGCGACGAGCGGGATCATCACCGGCATGTAGACGAGGGCTCGCAGGGGTCCCTTGAAGGCCAGCCGGGGATGGTTCAGGAGGACCGCGAAGCCGAGGCTTGCGACCATCGTCACCGGGATCGTGATCACGGCGAACTTCAGCGTCGCGACGAGGGACTGCGCGATCGTGGGGTCGCTCGCGAGCCGGGCGTAGTTGTCCAGCCCGACGAACCTCGTCGCCTCGGGCTTGACGAGATTGAAGTCGGTGACGGACATCACGAGCGAGGCGAGCATCGGGCCGGCGGTGAAGAGGACCAGCCCGATGAGCCACGGCGCGACGAACGCGTAGCCCCAGAGCGCCTCGCGGAGCGCGGGTCCGAAGGTGAGCGTCCGCCCCGGCGGCGTCGCGGGCTCGAGCTCCTCGATCGTCGCGGTCATCGGTCGTCCGTGGCTCCCTGCCGGGGGTGAGGGATCGATGGTGAGGGATCGGAGCTCCTCCCGGGCGGTGGGGGATGCCGCCCGGGAGGAGTCCTGGAGGAGGAGCTAGTCGTTCTTGTCCGGGGCCGCGTCGAAGATGCCCTGGAGGGTCGCCTTCAACGTGTCGAGGTCCTTGTCGATGTCCGGACTCTGGTTGGTCCGATAGCCGACGCCGAAGGCCTGCCACGCCGCCTTGCTCTTCGCGTAGTCCGGCACCCACGCCTGGTGGTTGGGGATGTCGGGGTAGGCGAGCATCTGGGTCGGAACCGACCAGTCGAGCTTGGCTCCCGGGTAGGCCTTGTTGACGGAGTCGATGAACGGCTGCTGCTGGGACTCGTCCGCCGGCATCGCGCCGTAGATCGTCGCCAGCGAGCCCGAGGCGGCCAGGGCGGAGAGCGCCTTGAACGCCGCGTCGGGATGCTTCGTGGACTTGAGCATGCTGAACGTGTCCGCGTGGAGCTTGGCGGTGGTCTTGCCGTTGTACGCCGGAGCGACCGCCCAGCCGAAGTTGTCGCCGACGATCGGCTTGGCCGGGGCCGCCGGGTTCACGCAGCACGAGTACCACGTGTGGATCTCGACCATCGCGAGGTTCCCGGACGAGAACGGGTTGCCCTTCGCGAGGAGGTCGCTGTTGACCTGGTTCTGGGTCGGGATGAAGTGGTCCTTCCAGACGCCGTCGTTGAACCAGTGGATGCCGGCTCGGAGCGAGTCGGTGATCTGGGCGGTCTTGCCGTCGGCCGCCAGGAACGAGCTTGCGCCGAACAGGGCGGTCTCCGCCGTGGGGCTGTTGTCCGCCCACTGCGAGTCGAAGCCCCACTGGACGATGTTCGTGGGATCGAAGCTGGAGCTCGTCGCGTCGTTGCCGTTCTTGTCGACGGTCAGCTTCATGCCGATCTCGCGGACGGCGGCGACGTCCCACGGCTTGCCCTGGTACTGGTCGCCGACCTTCGTCGGCGGGTACGGGAGCTTGGCCTCGTCGAACAGCTTCTTGTTGTACCAGAGGAACGACGGGTAGGTGCCGAACGGGACGCCGATCGTGGCGCCGCCCTTGCCGATCTTGAAGAAGTTGCGCATCGCCTCGGGGTACTTGGTCATGTCGTACCCGGTGGAGTCGATGAGCGGCTGGAGATCCGCGACCTGGTCGATGAACAGGTTCAGGCCCTCGACGCCGACCGGGCCGATGATGTCCGGCGCGTTCCCGGCGGCGATCTGGGTCTTGAGGATGTTGCCCGCGACCTTGTTGTCGTAGATCTCGAGCGAGATGTAGACGTCCTTCTGGGAGTTGTTGTAGTCGGTCACGAACTGGGTCTGGGCGGCGATCTGCTGGGGCTGCCCGCCCGCGCCGAGGCCGACGAACCAGCGCACGACGACGCCGCCGTTCGGGCCGGGCTCGCTCGTGTCGATCGGAGCCTGACTGACCAGCGGGGTGGGTGACGGTGTCGCTGCCGCGACCTGGGACGCCGCGGTCGACGGCGCGGCCGACGGGCTGGGCGAAGCCGACGCGTTGCAGGCGCCGGCGAGGATGGCAACGAGGCCAACGATCGTGAGACTTCTGCGCGGACCGGAACGGATCTGATTCATCGCGGGGTCTCCTCCTGCGCTCGAGTGAGCCGATTCGCTTCCCTCTGGTTCGCGGAACGGTCGGGGGTCGACGCTCGTCGACGGCTGCCGGTCGCCGGCCGGCTCTCAGGGCTGGCGCCTCCCGCCGCTCGAGGCGCGCCGGATCAGCTCGGTGGCCAGGATCACCCGGCGCTGGACGGGTTGGCCTTCTTCGATCGCAGCCACGAGCAGGCGGGCCATCTCGTTGCCCATCTCCTCGATCGGCTGGTGGACGCTCGTGAGCTGGGGACGGACCGTCGAGGCGATCGGCGAGTCGTCGTAGCCCACGAGGGCGACGTCCTCGGGGACGCGCTTGCCGGCGGCCTGGAGGACGCCCAGGGCGCCCGCCGCCATGAGGTCCGAGGCGGCGAACACCGCGTCGATGTCGGGGTTCGTCCGGAGGAGCTGCTGCATGGCGGCGGCGCCGCCCTCGTGGGTGAAGTCGGCTGTGGCGATCAGGCGGTCCTCGATCGCGCGGCCGGCCTCGGTCAGCGCGTCGCGGTAGCCGTTGAGCCGGTCGACGCCGGCGCCCATGTCGGCCGGGCCGGCGATCGTGGCGATGACCTCGTTGCCCCGGGCGATGAGATGCTCGACCGCGGTCTTCGCTCCGCCGCGGTTGTCGACGTCGACGAGGCTGCTGCCGGTGCCGCGCAACGGGCGGCCGCCGTGGACGAACGGGATCCCGGCCCGGGTCATCCGCTCGGGGAGCGGATCGTCGCCGTGGAGGCTGACGAGGAGCGCGCCGTCGACGTGGCCGGCCGCGAGGTAGTCGGCGGTGCGGTCCGTGTCGGCCGGTGAGGCCGGCATCAGGAGGACGAGCTGGAGGTCGCGGGCGCTCAGCGCCCCGCTGATGCCTCGGAGGAGTCGCGGGAAGAACGGGTCGCTGAACAGGCGACCGGTGGGCTCGGCGATGACGACACCGATCGATCCCGAGCGCCTGGTGACGAGGCTGCGTGCGGCGCGGTTCGGGACGTAGCCGAGGGCGGCGATCGCGGCCTCGACATCGCGACGGACGTCCGGGGAGACCTTGGGCGATCCGTTGACGACGCGGCTGACGGTGGCCCGCGAGACGCCGGCCTTGAGGGCGACCTCCTCGAGGGTCGTGACGGTTCGCGTGCGCCCGTTGCGAGCCGCGAGCTGCGCCAATCCGGTCTCCTCCGCGGGCGCCGCTCCTCTGGGCCCTGCCCGCCCGTTGTGAGAGCGCTCTCACGTTCGGCAAGCACCGTACCACGGCCTGTCAAGAGAGCGCTCTCACGTGTTGGTCCGGGGATCAAGTGCATCGATCGGGCCTGGCCCCGTAGGACTCCGCACCCGAAATTCCGATCTGCAACTGGAGCTTGCGTTCCGTGCCGGTCCGAGCTCGCGAGGGTGGCCACGGTTCCGATGTGCACGTCCTAGCGCACATTCCGGGACGAATCGGGCGCTGGCGAGGCGGAACGCAAGCCTTGCTTGCGTTCCGGGACGCTCGAGCCGCACCCGCCGCGCCGCCCGCCGGCCGCCAGCCGGCGGCCCGGCTCCCGAGCGGACGGCGACGTGCGAAACTCCCGGCATGGCTGTCACCACCGGGACCGCGAGCTCGCCCGCGCTCGAGCGGTACGAGGCCGTCATCGGCATCGAGGTCCACTGCCAGCTGAAGACGGCATCGAAGATGTTCTGCGGGTGCTCGAACAGCTACGCTGACGACCCCCCGAACACGCACTGCTGCCCGGTCTGTCTTGGCCTGCCGGGCGCGCTCCCGGTGATCAACAGGCGCGCCGTGGAGCTCGTCCTCGCGACCGGCGCCGCGATCGACGCCGAGACGCCCGAGGCCACCCGCTGGGATCGGAAGAACTACTTCTACCCGGATCTCCCGAAGGGGTACCAGATCAGCCAGTACGACCTGCCGCTCGCCGCCAACGGCCGCTTGACGTTCCAGACGTCCGAGGGCGAGGTCACGATCGGGATCCGTCGCGCGCACCTCGAGGAGGACACGGCCAAGCTGATCCACGGCACGGACGCCGCCGGCCGCCGCGTCAGCCTCGTCGACTTCAACCGATCGGGCGCGCCGCTGATGGAGATCGTCACCGAGCCCGACGTCCGATCCGCCGAGGCCGCGCGCCGCTACGCCGAGGAGCTCCAGGCACTCCTCCGGGCGGTCGGCGCGAGCGACGCCGACATGGAGCGCGGCCAGATGCGGGTCGAGGCGAACGTCTCGCTTCGGCCGCGGGGCGTCGAGACGCTCGGGACGCGGGTCGAGGTGAAGAACATGAACTCGTTCCGCTCGGTCGAGCGGGCGGTCGCGTTCGAGATCGAGCGCCAGGCGGCCGCCCTCGACGGCGGCGAGACGCTCACCCAGGACACCCGCGGCTGGAACGAGGAGCGCGGATCGACGTACGTGATGCGGTCGAAGGAGGACAGCCAGGACTACCGCTACTTCCCGGAGCCCGATCTGCCGCCGCTCCACGTCGACGCCGCGTGGTTGGCCGGCGTCCGCGCGGCGCTGCCGGAGCTGCCGGCCGACCGCCGGTCTCGCTACGAGCGCGACCTGGGGCTGTCGGCCTACGACGCCTCCGTGATCGTCGGCGAGCCGCGGGCGACCGACCTGTTCGAGGCGACTCGAGCCGCGGCGCCCGGGCTCGAGGCGAAGGCGATCGCCAACTGGGTCACCGGGACGTACCTCGGGCTTCTCAAGGCCGAGCCGGACGCTGCGGCGCGCGTCGACCCGGCGCAGCTCGCGGACCTCGTCCGCCGCGTCGCGGATGGCGAGCTCTCGGGGACGAATGCGAAGGAAGTCTTCGCGGCGCATGCCGCCGATGGCTCGACCGTCGCATCGATCGTGGACGCCCGCGGGTTCAGGCAGATCTCGGATGCGAGCGCCCTCGGCTCGATCGTGGACGACGTGATCGCCGCGAACCCGAAGGCAGTCGACGACTACCGCGCCGGAAAGCCGGTGCTCGGCTTCTTCGTCGGCCAGGTGATGAAGGCGACCCGTGGCCAGGCGAACGCCGCGGTCGTCGGGGATGCCGTCCGCGAGCGGCTCGATGGAGGCGCGGGCTGATGGGCGCGATCAACATCGTCCTGTGGGTCGCCGGGATCGCGAGCGTCGCCCTCGGCTACCGCCAAGCGCGCGGTCCGTGGGCCCGCTACCAGCAGCTCAAGGAGCAGGACGCGAACGAGTCGCGCTACAACGCCTGGCGGGGTGGCGCCCGTGACACCGGGACCACCGGCGCCTCGGTCGCGATGGAGGTCCTCCGCGCACAGGCTCAGCGCGGATTCATCCTGATCGCGGCCGGGATCGTCCTCATCGTGATCGGATTCCTGATCAAGTAGCCCGACGCATCCCGCCCGGCCGTCCTAGCGGCCGCGGATCCGGCGATGCTCGATCGCCGTGCAACGATCCATCACGACGGCGAGTCCGCCATCGTGCGCGATCTGGGCCGCCTCCCAGTTGACCACGCCGAGCTGGAGCCACAGGACGCGCGCCCGGATCTCGACCGCCTCCCGCGCGTGGGGGACGCATAGGTCCGACCGTCGGAAGACGTCCACGATGTCGAACGGGCCGGTCGCGTCGGCGGCCTCGCGGAGGGTCCGGAACGCCGGGATCCCGAGGACGGCGCGCTCGGCGGGATTGACCGGAACGCACTCGTAGCCCTGGTGGACGAGGTACCGGAACACCCCGAACGAAGGCCGCGACTCGTTCGACGACGCGCCGACGACCGCGATCCGGCGTGAAGAACGAAGGACATCCCCGATCTCGTCGCCGTCGAGGACG
>DASSMI010000233.1:0-10922 GCA_035688935.1 Candidatus Limnocylindrales bacterium
CGCTGATCGCATCGGGTCGGGAGGGGTGAGGTGGTACCGAGGAAGGGACTTGAACCCATACGCCCTTGCGGGCACTAGCTCCTGAAGCTAGCGCGTCTGCCAATTTCGCCACCTCGGCGTCGACCCGACGCCGGCCCGCCCGAGGGCTCACCGGTCGTCAGCGAGGCGCCAGTCTAGCACATCAAAAAATCGCTCCGAATCGTCGGCCACCGTTCGAATCGAGGTCCCGACGACCCGTTTTGCGATCACGACGACATCGTCCGGCCAGGCGATCGGAAGGAGGTACGTGCCGCCGCTCAGCCGCTTCTGGAGGGCCCCGAACGCCGCCTTGCGAGCTTCGTCGGTCCCGGGCTTCCGAGCCGCCTCGAGGAGGTCGTCGAGGAGCGGATCCTGGAGGCCGACGACGTTGGCGCCCCCGGTGCGCGTCTGGCTCGAGGCCAGCAGCGGGTAGAGGTCAGGATCGTGCCCGAGCGCGATGTCGACGACCGCGGCTTCGAACTCGCCGGCCCGCAGATGGTCGGTCGCGATGACCGCCGGATCCTCTTCCTGGACGTCGACGGCGAAGCCGAGCGCGGTCCAGTCCGCGGCGATCTGGCTGCCGACCGCGAACAGGATCGGGTTCTTCGTTCGGTCCGGAACGAGCAGCTCGAGCGTGAGCGGCTGCTTCGCCTTCTCGTGGTGCCAGCCGTCCTTCGCCTTCGTCCAGCCGGCCTCCTTGAGGGCCTTCGTCGCAGCGGTCACGTCGCGCGCGACGGACGGCGTGTCGGCAGCGCTGAACGCCCACGACGAGGGCGGGATCAACCCGTCGGCGACGGTTGCGCCACCGCCGTAGACGACCGACGCGATCCGGTCGCGATCGATCGCCCCGAGGAGCGCCTTCCGCGTCCGCGGGTCGGCGAACGCGACGTGAGCGGCGCGCAGGTTCATCGCCACGGCCGCGAGGGTCGTCGACGGGTTCCGGATCGTCGTCGCACCGGCCCGCCCCGCTAGCGAGACCGCGGCCCCGGGATCGAGTCCCGAGGCGACGTCGAGGTCGCCGTTGGCGAACGCGGTCGCCAGCGCATCGGCATCGTCGAAGAACCGGAACTCGAGGGTCCGGAGCCCGACCGGCCCGCCGTTCGGCCGCGCCGTCGGCGGCGTCGTGGCGAGCGGGTCGCCGGGCTGGGTCCCCGCCGACGAGCTCGGCTCGGTCGCCGGTGCGGAGACGATCGAGGCGAGCTCGAGCACGGCATGGTCACGGTCGAGCTCCACGACCGCGTACGGCCCCGAGCCGATGGGCGAATCCCCGAATGACGCGTCCTGCATCGATGCCGGCGGCGTCTCGGAGAGCAGGTGCTCGGGCACGATCGGCTGCGTGGCGAGGTCGAGGAAGCCGCCGATCGCCGTCGTCAGCTTGAACTCGACCGTCGTCGCGTCGACCGCCGCGACCGTGATGCCCATCCACGATCCGGCACCCGGGCCGTGATACTCGGGATCCTGGATCGTCCGGATCGTGTAGACGACGTCGGCCGACGTCACCGGCTCGCCGTCCTGCCAGCGGGCCTCGGGATCGAGCCGGAAGGTCCAGTCGTCGCCCTTCGGGGACGACGTCCAGGATCGGGCGAGATCCGGGGTCGGGCGGCCGTCGGCGTCGCGCCCGACGAGACCCTGGAAGACGAGGGCGACGAGGTCGCGATCGGCCTGTGTTCGCGCGGCCAGTGGATTGACGGTCGTCGGGTGGCCGAGGACGCCTTCGCGGTAGGGGGCCGCGGCAGCGGCAGACGGGGAGACCGGTGTGCCCGATGACTTCGCGCCCGGGACCAGCGCCGGGACGCCGATCGCGATCGCCGCGACGACGAGGATGAGGACGAGGCCGCCGACGACGGCGCGATCGATCCGGTTCATGAGCGGTGACGGGAAGCCGAGCGGCCGAGCGCCGCCCCCGGCGCGGCCCTTCGAAGCGGCGACCGTCAGATGTTCTGCACCGCGTAGGAGCCGACCGAGAACAGGACGAACAGCGCGAGCAGGACGATCGTGAACTGCCACAGGCGCTTCTCGATGCCGCGCCGGCTCCGGTACACGGCCGAGTCGCCGCCGAACGTCCCCGACAGGCCCGTACCGCGGGCCTGGAGCAGGATCGCGACGATCAGCGCGATGCTGACGAGGATCTGGCCGATCGCCAGGGGCAGATTCACAGGGGACGACCTCCGGTGGGAACGGCGTCGGATGATAGCACGCGTCCCTCGGCGCTCCCGGAGCGCGGTTCGAGCAGGGAACGGCCCGTCATCCCGTCCCAGCGGGGCAGCCCGGCCAGCTCGCACAGCGTCGGCGCGACGTCCGCCAGGACCCCGTCGCGGAGCGTTCGTCCGTCGGCCGCACGGCCGGCGAGCAGGAACGGCACCGGGTTGAGCGAGTGGGCCGTCACCGGGTTGCCCGCGGCGTCACGCATCTGGTCGGCGTTGCCGTGATCGGCGGTGATCGCCAGGAGCGAGCCCGGGGCATCGGGCATCAGCGCGTCGCGTGCGTCCAGCGCCGCGACGATCCGGCCCAGGCAGCCGTCGATCGTCTCGACTGCCCTGACCGCGGCGTCCCAGACGCCGGTGTGGCCGACCATGTCCGGGTTTGCGAAGTTGGCGACGATCAGATCGTACCGGTCGGTCGCGAGCGCCTCGAGGAGGGCGTCGGTGACGCCCGGGGCGCTCATCTCGGGCTGGAGGTCATACGTCGCGACCTTCGGGCTCGGGACGAGCCGGCGATCCTCGCCCGGCAGCGGCGCCTCGCGGCCACCGTTGAAGAAGTACGTCACGTGGGCGTACTTCTCGGTCTCGGCGACGTGGAACTGCCGCCAGCCGGCGTCGCTCGCGGCGTGGGCGAGCGAGTACGCCTCCTCGGGGCCGAACGCGACCTCGACCGGGAGACCGGACTCGTACTCCGTCATGGTCACGACGAGCAGGTCCCGCGGGCGTGGCTCCGGGACGTCGCGATCAAAGCCGTGGAAGGTGTCCCCATCGGCGAGCGCGTGCGTCAGCTGGCGCGCGCGGTCGGCGCGGAAGTTCGCATGGACGATGGCATCGCCGTCGCGAACGCGGCCATCGACGCCGTCGATGACCGTCGGCGTCACGAACTCATCGTTCTCGTCGCGCGCGTACGCCGCCCGGATCGCGGCCGTCGCGGACGGTGCCACCTCCCCCACCCCGTGCACGATCGCCCGGTAGCCCTGGGCGATCCGCTCCCAGCGCTGGTCGCGATCCATCGCGAAGTAGCGGCCACCGACGGTCGCGATCCGGGCATCGCGATGGACCTGCCCGAGGCGCCGCTCGAGATCGTCGACGAACGCGAGCGCCGACCGCGGCGGAGTGTCCCGACCGTCCAGGAGCGCGTGGACACGCACGGATCCAACGCCCCGCGTGGCCGCGAGCGCGACGAGCGCGACGAGATGGCGATCGTTCGCGTGGACGCCGCCGGGCCCGACGAGGCTCACGACATGGAGCTGCTGTCCCGGCCGCGCGGCGCGGTCACAGGCAGCGACGAGCGCGGGCCGGGTCATGAACGAGCCGTCGGCGATCGCCGCGTCGATCCGCGGGAGGTCCTGGAGCACGGGTCGACCGGCGCCCAGGTTCAGGTGACCGACCTCGGAGTTGCCCATCTGCCCGGCCGGCAGCCCGACCGCGTCCTCCGACGCTCGGAGGACGCTGTGCGGCCATCGGGCGAGCAGACCGCGCCAGACCGGCATGGACGCGCGCGCGATCGCGTCGTCGGCGGCGACCGGGCCGATCCCGAAGCCGTCGATGACGATGAGGACGATCGGTCGCGGCCGAGATCGAGACGGACTCGAGGGCTCGGAGGGGGCCGTCACGAGACGGCGGCGAGGCGGGCCGCGGCGGTGACGCCGGCCCTCCCGACGATCCCGGCCATCTCGTCCGGCTTGAGCGATGCACCGCCCACGAGCGCACCGTCGATCGCCGGCTCGGCGAGGAACTCACCGATGTTCGCCGCGGTCACGCTGCCGCCGTAGAGGACCGGCACATCACCCGCGCCGGCACCCCAGCCGAGACCGGCGAGCGTCGAGCGGATCGCCTCCGCCATCGTCGCCGCATCGGACCCCAGCGCGTTCCGGCCGGTCCCGATCGCCCAGACGGGCTCGTACGCGATGACGAGGCCGCCGCCCGCGAGCGCGTCGGGGTCGTGGTCCGCGAGCGCGCCGCGGAGCTGGCCGTCGACGACCTCGGCGGCACGGCCGGCGTCGCGATCATCGAGCTGCTCTCCGACGCACAGGATCGGCCGAAGGCCGGCGTCCAACGCGCGCGCGAGCTTCCGCCCGATCCGCTCATCGGTCTCGGCGTGGTCGCGGCGCCGCTCCGAGTGGCCGACGATCACCCATGTCGCGAGCCCGGCCAGCATCGGCGCAGACGTGTCGCCCGTGAAGGCTCCGGCGAGCTCGTGGTGGACGTCCTGGGCCCCGACGGCGACCGACGGGTCGGCGGCGGCGAGCGCCACGCGGACCGCCGAGAGACACACGAACGGCGGGCAGATGACCCGTTCGACCCCGGGCACGCGGGTCCGCCCGGCGATCGTCGTCGCGAGGTCGCCGGCATCGGCGGGCGTCGAGTTCATCTTCCAGTTCGCGGCGATCACGACGGGGCGCATCGCCGGAATCATGCCAGAGGCGACGGCGCTCCCGGGGTTCCGGTCGAGCGTGCGCGGCGCCCGAGCGACGGCCGGTCCGCGGCGACGAGCGCGAGGCGCTCGATCCGCTCGAGGGCGCGTTGGACGGCCGAGCGATGGACCGAGAGCCGCTCCGCGAGCTCGGACAGGGTGGCCTCGGGCGTCTCGAGCCGCGCCTCCGCAACGGCCCGGACGATGGTTGGCTGCTCCGCGAGCTCGCCGGTCGCCGCCAGCTCCTCGATCGCGGCGACCTGGCGGCCCGCCGCGCCGACGGCCCGCTGGAGGTTGGCCGACTCGGCGTTCAGGACGCGATTGAGGTCCCCGCGCAACGCCCGCGACACCTGTCGCGCCTCGAGCTCGAGGAGCGCGGCCGCGGCGCCGATCCGCCGCAGGAACATCCCGACCCGCTCCCCGTTCTTCCACGTGACGACGCCGCGACCGCGTCGGACCCGCCACGAGGCGGGCAATCCAGCGTCGGCGAGTCGGGCGGCGAGGAGCTCCGCGTCGGCCGCGGGAACGACGAACTCGAGATGCGTCCGGCCGGCTGCGAGGCTCAGCGATCCCCGGGCGAGGAACAACCCGCGCAGCCAGGCCAACCGGCAGTGGTCGGGAGCGGCGGCCCAGTCGAAGAACGTGATCCCGGCGCGGTCCGCGCCGCCTGCCGTCGCCTCCTGGCGCTCCTTGGCGAGTCGCAGGAGGAGTCGCGCGAGCGGTGCGTCGCGTGGAGCCGTGAGCCCGCCGAGAGCGATCGCCTCGGCCCGCCGGTCGCACGGCCGCGACGGCTCGATCGCCGCGAGCTCCGAGCGGAGGGCGAGCACGAGGTCCCGCTCGACGGTGGTCACGGGCGGAAGGGGCTCACCGGTCGCCGGAAGTCACGCCCGCCACGCCCTGACGCCGGTCGCCGGAGGTCACGCCGCCACGCCGTCAGGCCGTCCGCGCGGCCACGGCACGCCGCCGCGCCGCTCCTTCGCGCTCGAGCACCCGCATCACCGCCGCGGCGAGCCGCTCCGGATCGTGGCGCGTCGCCGCGGCGGCGTCGACGACGTCGTCGAGGACGAGGCGCGGCGCCGTCGCGAACTGCGGCGGCCACGTGAGCCGGACGGGCTGCGACGGCGGCCGGAGCGAGGCCGGCTCGCCCGGGTGGTTGTTCGCGAGCACGACGTCGACGATCCCGTTCCCGACGTGCGCCGTGAGTCCGTCGACGTGTGCCGCGAGATCCATCCCGAGCGTCTCACCGTCCTGCGTCGCGACGTTGCACACGTAGACGCGGAGCGCCGGCGAGGCGGCGATCGCCTCGCGGATCCCGGGTAGGAGGAGGCTCGGCAGCAGGCTCGTGTAGAGGCTCCCCGGGCCGAGGACGATCAGATCGGCCTCGGCGATCGCCGCGAGCGCGTCCGCGCACGGTGCCGCGTCGGGCGGGGTCACCCACGCCTTCTCGATGCCACGCGTCTTCGTGATCCGCGATTGGCCGTCGACCGTCTCGCCGACGTACGTCTTCGCGTGGAGCGTGAGCGGCGAAGCGGTCGCCGGGACGACCTGGCCGCGGACGGCGAGGACCCGGTTCGCGCGGCGGATCCCCTCCTCGAAGTCGCCGCCCTCGAGCTGGGTCATCGCGGCGAGCAGGACGTTCCCGACCGCGTGCCCGCCGAGCGGACCGCCGGCGTCGGGGGCGGCGTCCCGGACGCGGCCTTCGAACCGATGCTCGAGCACCTCGCCGACCAGCGAGTCGGCGTCGGCGAGGGCGGCGAGGCAGCGCCGGATGTCGCCGACGGGCGGGATCCCGAGCTCGTCGCGGAGGACGCCCGTGGACCCACCGTCGTCGGCGACGGCGACGATCGCCGTCAGGTTGCTCGTGTGCTCCTTGAGGCCGCGGAGGATCGTCGACTGCCCGGTGCCACCGCCGATGACGACCACCCGCGGCCCGCGCGCGAGGGATCGCCGCTGGTAGATGAGCTCCACGAGCCGACCGCCGCGCTGCGCCGGCAGGAACGGCTCGGTCAGCGCCGAGATCGTCCGGTAGGCACCGACCGCGAGAAGAGCGAGGCCGAGCAGGATCACGAGGAGCCCACGGACGGGATATGGCAGGAACTGGAGCGTGATCGCGTCGAGGATCGTTCCCGCGATCCCGCCTGGATCGAGGTCGCGTGTCGCCTGCCGGATCACGTGGGCGACGCCGATCGCGAGGACGAGCAGCCCGACGAACGTCAGGAGCAGCCAGCGCTTGACGCCGATCCCCGGCAGGATCCAGCGCCGCAGCGTCTCGAGCGACGGCCGGTGCGCCCGGGGCTCGGGCCGGCGATCGGTCACGACCGGTCGAGCTCCCGATGGAACACGGCGACCGGGCCGAAATCCTGCTCCCGAAGCCACGTCGCAAGCTCCTCCGCGAGCGCGATCGAGCGGTGGTAGCCACCGGTGCACCCGAGCGCGATCGTCAGACGGGTCTTGCCCTCGCCCTGGTACGCGGGGATCGAGAAGGACAGGAACTCGCGCAGGTACTGGAGGAACTGCTGGGCGACCGGCTGGGCAAGGACGAACGAGCGGACCTGCTCGGTCAGGCCGGAGTGCTGGCGGAGCTCCTCGATGTAGTACGGGTTCTGCATGAACCGGACGTCGAACACGAGGTCTGCCTCGAGCGGCACGCCGTACTTGAAGCCGAAGCTGATCAGCTGGATCGCGAGGCGATTCGGGTCCGCGGCCTCGCCGAGACGCGTGAAGATCCGCTCGCGCAGCTCGCGAAGCGACAGATCGCTCGTATCGATCACGACGTCCGCCTCGCTCCGGACCGGATCGAGAAGCCGGCGCTCCGCCGCGATCGAGCTGGCGATCCCGCGCTGGTCGGCGAGCGGATGGCGGTGGCGCGTCTCCGAGAAGCGCCGGATCAGGACCTCGTCGCGCGCCTCGAGGAAGAAGACCTGCGGCCGGATCCCACGGCCCTCGAGCGCACCGCGCATCGCGCCGAACGCCATCGGCGCGTCGCCGGACCGGACGTCGAGGACGATCGCGACCCGGCCGAAGCGGTCGCGGTCGTCGCTCACGAGGGCCGCGAGGTCCGGGAGGAGCTCGCCGGGCAGGTTGTCGACGACGGTGTAGCCGAGGTCCTCGAAGAGCTTCGCGGCTGCCGTCTTGCCGCCACCGGACAGACCGCTCAGAAGGACGACATGCTGCCCCTCGACCGGGACCGTGCCGACGTCGGCATCGGCGTCGGCCGCGTCGTCCGCGCCGAGATCGGCGGCGGCCCGCTCGGGCTCAGCGTCCACTGCGCCGGATCGCGACGACGGTCAGCTCGAACAGGACATACATCGTCAGGCCGAGGACGGTCGGGCTGACGAGGTCGCCGCCCGGCGTCGCCACGGCCGAGAAGACCGCGATCGCGAGGATCACGATCCGCCGCGAGCTGCGCAGTCGCGCCGACGACAGGATGTGGACCCGCGCGAGCCCGTACAGCACGATCGGGAACTGCATCAGCAGGCCGAACGCGAGGAACAGGGTCGTCACGAAGTCGAAGTAGGGCGGCGCCGCGAGGTTCGCCACGAGCTTCTCGTCGGTGAACGCGAGCAGGAACTGGATCGCGAAGGGCAGGATCACCCACGCGATCGTCACGCCGAGCGCGAAGAAGAACAGGGCAAGCGGGATCCACGGCCGGAGGGAGCGCCGCTCGCTCGGCGTCAGTCCCGGGGCGACGAACGCCCACAGCTGGTAGAGCAGGACCGGCATCGCCAGGATGATCCCGACGACGATCGAGATCTTCAGGGCGATCGCGAAGCCGTCGCCCGGCCCGAGGACCTGGAGCTGCTGATGGTCCGCCGGAAGCGGCGAGATCAGGAGATCCCGGATGGGCTTGACCTGGCTGAACCCGATCGCGGTCCCCACGGCGACCGCCACGATCGACTTGATGATCCGGTTCCGGAGCTCCGTCAGGTGATCGACGAGCGTCATCACCTGCCCGGGCTCAGCGGCCGGGGCGGTCGGCGGAATGGGCGATCCGGACGGGACTCGATCCGGGACGCCGGCCCCGCGGACGGCGTCGGCGTCGGCCATGGGTGGAGCGACCGATCAGGGCGTCGGGTCGGTCTCGTCGTCGCCGGGTGCCTGAGGCATCGCGACGGGAGCCGGGACGGTCGAGGCGGTCGGCGTGACCGAGGGCGGCACGGGCGTGGGCGCCGGAGCGGCCGTCGGGCTCGGGATCGGCGTCTCGGCCGGGTTCACGTTCGGGTTCGTCGAGGGCGGCAGCGGCGAGGTGTCGATCTTCGTCGACTCCGACAGGTCCGACGACGCCTTCCGGAACTCACGGATGCTCTTGCCGAGGGCGGCCCCGACGTCCGGGAGCCGACCCGGGCCGATGACGACGAGCGCGATGATCAGGATGATGATCAGCTCGGGTGCGCCGATGTTGAACGGCATGACGGGGCGATGACCTCTGTGTCGAGCGAAGCGAGGATGCCGGCCGCGGGCTAGGGTAGCACGGGCAGGCGTGCAGCCCACGCATGAGCGGCGGCGCGCATGGCCTCTCCGGGATCGCCCCCGGACGTCGAGGCGCCGGCGATTCCGCGCGACACGTTGACGAGCAGGCCACCGCCCGGCCGGCCACCGCCCGGCACCGCCGTCGCGGGTCCGGAGGCGCGGACGGCCGCTTCGTCGCCGCCCTGGGCGCCGACACCCGGCACGAGGAACGGGAGCCCGGGTGCGACCTCGCGGACCGTCGCGAGCTCGACCGGTGCGGTGGCGCCGACGACGAGGCCGACGGTGCCTCCCGGCCCCCATCGGGCGGCACGTCGAGCGACGCGAAGGTACAGGGGTTCCGCGGGCGCGTCCTCGGCCGTGTCGGCATCGACCACGAGACCTTGGAGCTCGCCGGCGCCCGGGTTCGAGGTCCGGCACAGGACGTAGGCGAACCGATCGATCCGCTCGAGCAGTGGCCGGATCGCCTCCTCACCGAGGTACGGGCTCACCGTGATCGCGTCGGCGCCGAGGCCGTCGTACAGGGCGACGGCCTGACGCGCCGCGGTCGAGCCGATGTCGCCGCGCTTCGCGTCGATGACGACCGGGATGTCCCGCGGGATCGCGGCGCGAACCCGCTCGAGCGCGGCGATGCCCGCGGATCCGAACGCCTCGAAGAAGGCCAGGTTGGGCTTCACGGCGGCGCACACCGGCGCGGCCGCTTCGAGGACGAGCTTCGCGAACGCCTCGACGCCCGCCACGTCGGGTGAGAACCCGGCGGGGAGCGCCGCAGGATCCGGATCCAGGCCGAGGCAGAGGACCGTGTTCGTCGCGGCCGACCGTGCCCCAAGCCGATCGAGGTACGCCGTCGACGCGGTCGCGCCGCCCGTCACGGAGCGACGGACGGCGAGGCCGGCGCGAGCGACGGTCCGCTCGGCGACGGGAAGGTCGCGGGCCGTTGGTCGGCGGGCACGAACCAGCTCGGCCGGGACGTGCCGTCCAGGCCGGAGACCTTCGTCAGGTCGACCATCGCCGAGACCGCCCAGCGCCCGCTCGACGGGTCGAGCTTCGCCATCCGCAGGTCCACGCTCGTCCCGGTGAGATGGAGGAACGCGACGGCGTCACCGGCCGGCGACCAGACCGGGGAGAAGGATTCGCCGTCGTCAGTGACGCGGAGCACCTCCGTCCCGGCGGAGTCGAGGATCGCGATGTTCGTGTCGAAGGCATCGGTCTTCGTCGCCGCGATCCACCGACCGTCCGGCGACCACGCCGGAGCGAGGTAGCCCGGTCCGGTCAGGGCCCGCGTCCGCTTCGTCGCGACGTCGTACCGGAAGATCTGCGGCGCGCCGCGCGTCCCGTCGCGGCTGTTCTTCACGTACAGCAGGACCTTGCCGTCCGGCCGCCACGCCGGATCCTGATGACCCAGATGCGTGGACTCGGGGAGGTTCAGGCTCTTGAGCTGCTTCGTCGCCGGGGTGAACGTCTGGAGCACGACGTCGCTCTGGAGCGGGTTCGGGCCGTCGGAGATCACGGCGATCGTCCGGTTGTCCGGGCTGGGGGTGGGCTGGCGGAGCCAGTAGAACCACGTCGAATTCCCCAGCGTGTAGGCCCCCCTCAGCAGCCGTTTCGGGTCCGTTCCGTCGGCCCGCATCCGCATGAGGACCGGCGTGAACAGGTCGTACCACGAACGGCCCCTGTTGACGTTCCCCTCGGTCGGGAACTTGGCGGCCGAGACCTCGATCCGGATGAAGTAGATCCACGCCCCATCGACCGAGAACGTCGGCATCGAGTCGAGGCCGCCGTCGGTCAGCTGCTTCGCCCCTGTCTCGGTCTGGAGCCAG
>DASSMI010000234.1:0-4201 GCA_035688935.1 Candidatus Limnocylindrales bacterium
GCTTCGAGCCCTCGGCCTGGGGGACGACGTCAGGGCCGCCCGGGACGATCTGGACCGTCAGGTTCTCGGCCGCGAAGTAGCCCTGCTTGTCCGCCGCGAAGTAGCCAGCGAACTGGGCCTGCGGCGCCCACTGGAGCTGCAGCTTGACCGAGGCCGGGGCCGCGGCGGACGACGGGCTCGCGCCGGTCGAGGCCTCGGCCGACGGGCTCGCGCCGCCGGTCGACGGGGCGACGCTCGGCGCCACGGACGGCGCCGTGGATGCGGCCGGCGAACAGGCCGCGATCATCAGGGCGAAGACCACGCCCAGCGTGGCCCCACGCTTCCTCTCCATGCACTCCTCCTCCGCGGGGCCCGACCACACGGCGGGCCCACCACGACGATGTCGTCGAACGCGGAGGATACGTCCTCAGGGGGTCTGCCGGAAGATCAGCGCGATCGCGGCCGTGGCCGGCAGACGTCGGTTGCGTTCAGGCGAGGCTCGCCTCCGGCGGCTCGCCGATTGCGCTCCGTACGAACGGCTCGGGCTCGCGCTCGCACGCGTCCCTGGGCGGTCAGGCGAGCCTCGCCTGGGTGCAACGTTCCGCGGCCGTCGCGATCCGGAGCAGGCGACCCTCGCCTGGGTGCAACGTTCCGCGGCGGCCGTGAGCCGTCGCGCCCGACGACGGGGTCAGCTGTCGCCGCGCAACGCGGCGGCCCAGGGGATCACGAGGCGCTCGATCGCGACCACGACGAGGTAGAACACGATCCCGGTCACCGCCGCGAGCGCGATCGCGCCCCACGTGATCTCGTACTTGAACGCGCTCGCGCTCTCCACGATCCGCCGGCCGAGCGACGTGTTCGAGCCACCGAAGTACTCCGCGACGATCGCGCCGATGAGGCTGAACGTCGTCACGACCTTCAACGCGGTGAAGAAGTACGGCAGCGCGTTCGGGACGCGGACCTTCCGCACGATCGTCCACTCGCTCGCCGCGTAGGAGCGCATCAGCTCGAGCGCGGCCGGCTCCACCTGGACCAGGCCGCGCGTGACGTTGGCCATCACCGGGAAGAACACGAGCACGGCGGCCATGAGCGCCTTCGAGACCGGATTCAGCAGGCCGAACCAGTTGTTCAGGAGCGGGGCGAACGCGATGATCGGGACGGCGTTCGCCGCCACCGCGACGGGCAGCAGGAAGCTCCGGGCGCTCGCCCAACGGGCCGTCGCGAACGCGACGAGGACGCCCGCTGCCGTCCCGATGAGGAGCCCCAGCAGCGCCTCCTGGAGCGTGGCGATCGCCGCCGGGAAGAGCGAGAACCGCCCCGACGACCAGTTGTCCTGGAGCGCGCCGATGATCTGCGACGGCTTCGGGATGAGGAACGACCGGATTCCGAGCGCGCCCAGCACGTACTCGAACACCACGACGGCCAGGACGAACACCGCGATCGGCGGCAGGTAGTCGCCGGCCGATCGCCGAACGGCGCGCGCCCGGCCGGTCCCGCCGGGCCGGAGCGGGCGCGAGGTCGCGAGCGAGCCGGCGCCCGCGCTCACCCGACTGCACCCTCGGCGATCGTCCGCTCCTCGGACGCGGCGGCCTCGAGCTCGGCCGCGTCGTCGAGCCCGCCGCCGCGCCGAAGCGCCTCACGGACCTCGGTCACCAGCTCGAAGTACCGGCGCGATTCGCGGGTGTCCTCGTTCCGGGGGCGTGGCAGGTCGACGTCGACGACCTTCGTGATCCGACCCGGCCGCGCGCTCATCACCACGACGCGCGACGACAGGAAGACTGCCTCCGGGATCGAGTGGGTCACGAAGAGGATCGTCGTCCCGGTCTGCTCCCAGATCCGGAGGACCTCGCCGTTCATGCGCTCGCGGGTCATCTCGTCGAGCGCGCCGAACGGCTCGTCCATGAGCAGGATCGACGGCTCGAAGGCGAGCGCGCGGGCGATCGCGACGCGCTGCTGCATGCCGCCCGACAGTTGGTACGGATGGTGCTTGAGGAAGTCGCCGAGCTCCACGAGCTCGAGCATCTCCTTGGCCCGCCGGTCGCGCGTCGCAGCATCCTTGCCGAGGATCTCGAGCGGCAGCTTGACGTTGTCCTCGACCGTCCGCCAGTCGAACAGGACGGGCGCCTGGAAGACCATGCCGTAGTCGCGATCCATCCGGGCGCGTCGTGCCGGCTTGCCGTTGACGGTGACGTCGCCCGACGACGGCTCGATCAGGTCGCCAACGATCCGGAGGAGCGTCGACTTCCCGCAGCCGGACGGGCCGATGAGCGAGATGAACTCGCCCCGGGCGATGTCGAGGTCGATCGCCTCGAGGGCGGTCGTCACGACCTGGTCGCCCCGGCTGAACGTCTTGCCGACGTTCGCGAGGCGCACGACGGGTTCGGTCGGTGGCGCTTGCGTCATCGAGTCTGGGTCTCCCGTGTGGGGCTCATCCGTCGGCGGCGCCGGGTCGCCCGCGGAGGACGGCGACCTCGATCCCGCGAACGATCAGGTAGAACGCGACTCCGAGGAGGCCCGAGGCGATGATCGCCGCCCAGAGCTTCTCGGGCCCGGTGATGTAGTACTGGTTGAAGGTCAGGATCACCCGGCCGAGGCCCTCGGCGATGCCGCCCGGGCTCTCGCCGACGATCGCGCCGACGATGCTCGCCGTCGCCGCGATCTTCAGGGCGGTGAACAGGTACGGCAGCGACGCCGGCAGCCGGAGCTTCCGATAGACCTGCCAGCGCGAGGCGGCATAGCTCCGCGTCAGCTCGAGCGCTCGCGGGTCGAGCGAGCGCAGGCCCCGGATCATCGCGATCGTCACCGGGAAGAACGTCAGGTACGTGGCGATCACGACGACCGACGCGATATTCCCGCCGAAGGCGTACGTGATCATCGGGGCGAGGGCGATGATCGGGATCGTCTGGCTCGCGACCACGTACGGGACGAGTGCCCGCTCCAGGATCCGGGCGTGGACGAAGATCGTCGCGAGGACCAGCCCGATGACCGATCCGAGGATGAACCCGAGGACCGCCTCGCGCCAGGTGTAGAGCGCCGCACCGAGCAGGTACTGGCCGACGGTCTGGTCGGCCCCGCGCTGGAACGGCTGCCCGAACGTCAGCAGGATGTTCCAGACGTGGGGCAGGTTCAGGTCGTTGACGAACGGCCAGCGGAACGGCGGGTTCCACAGGACCGGCGAGCCGGAGCCCGCGACCGCGAGCGGCGCACGCCACGGCGTTCCGCCGAGGAACTTCAGACCCTCCCAGATCACGACGATCGCGGCCAGGACGAGGACCCAGCGGAGCGCCCGCCTGCCGCGGCTCGCCGGCCGCGGCTCGGCCCGGACCGATGGGACGGCGCCAGGGTCGGCCACGCCCGCCGCGGTCGCCATCGACTAGCCGGTCACCGCCTGGTCGGCGATCTCCAGCGCGCCGTCGATGATCGCGAAGCCCTCGGCCAGCTGCTCCTCGGTGATGCACAGGGGCGGGTTGGTGTGGATCGAGTTGTTGGCGACCATCGTGTACAGCCCGTGCTCGCGGAAGTACCTGCCGATCGCCTTCATCTCGTCGCTCGTGCCGTTGAACGGGGTGAGCGGCGTCCACGGGTTCCGGCTCCGGACGAGGTCCAGGATGCCGAACAGGCCGAGATTCCGATGCGCCCCGACCGACGGGTGCTTCCGCGCGAGGTCCTCGTGGTGGCGACGCATGACGGAGTCGAGCCGGGCCGCGTTCTCGATGAGGCCGTCCTCCTCGTAGACCCCGATGTTCGCGAGCGCCGCGGCGCACGAGACGGCGTGGGACGAGTACGTGAGCCCGCCGTAGTAGAAGTGGTCCTGGAAGTAGTCGGCGACCTTGTGGTTCATCGCGACGGCCCCGAGCGGCAGGTACGAGCTGGTCAGGCCCTTGGCCATCGTCATCAGGTCCGGAACGGTGTCCCAGTGCTCGATCGCGAACCACTTGCCGGTCCGCCCGAACCCGGCCATCACCTCGTCGGCGACCATGAGGATCCCGTGGCGGTCGCAGATCTCGCGGACACCCTGGACGTAGCCGTCGGGCGGGATGAGGATGCCGTTCGTCCCGACGATCGTCTCGAGGAAGACCGCGGCGATCGTGTGCGGGCCCTCGTAGCGGATCACGTCCTCCAGCCCCTGGAGGCTCTCGCCAACCGGTCGCGGCTCCTTCTCGCCCCAGCGGTGGGTGTCCGGGTAGCGGACGACGCCGCTGAGCGCCGGCTCGTTCGCCCA
>DASSMI010000235.1:0-5588 GCA_035688935.1 Candidatus Limnocylindrales bacterium
CTGCGCCGCCCATTCCGCGGTGGCCCGTGAGCCTGCGCCCCACCAGATCCGGTCGCGCAGCCCGGGCGAGTGGGGTTCCGGCCGGAGGAGACCGGGCGGGTTCGGGAACATCGGCGACGGATTCGGCTGAGCGAAGCCCGCGCCCGAGAGGGCCCCCAGGAACACCTCCGTGTGCTGACGGGCCATGTTCGCGCCGGCCGGGTCGTCCTCGGCGGGCTGGTAGCCGAAGTAGCGGAACCCGTCGATCACCTGCTCGGGCGAGCCGCGGCTGATCCCGAGCTGGAGCCGGCCACCGGCGATGAGGTCGGCGGCGCCGGCGTCCTCCACCATGTACAGCGGGTTCTCGTAGCGCATGTCGATCACGGCGGTGCCGATCTCGATCCGCTTCGTCCGCGCGCCGACCGCGGCGAGGAGCGGGAACGGCGAGCCGAGCTGCTGGGCGAAGTGATGGACGCGGAAGTACGCGCCGTCGGCGCCGAGCTCCTCGACCGCCTCGGCGAGCTCGATCGACTGGATGAGCGCGTCCGCCCCGGAACGCACCTGGGAATACGGGGAGGCCGACCAATGGCCGAACGACAGGAATCCGATCTTCTTCACCGGACTATTCTGCCCGCGATGCCCGATCCGATCGTTGTCGTCGGCTCGCCCACCGCCCTCGGCGGTCACTTCGACGGGATGGATCGAACGCCGGCCGAGGCGCGCCGGCTCCGGCTCCTCGAGCGCCTCCGAGCGGCACCGGGCCTCGCCGGCGCACCGGTGACCGACGCCGGCGATGCGCCGATCGACGCCGGATGGGCGCCCGATCCCGACCGCCATGCGAAGAACCGGGCCCTCCTGGCCACGTATCTGCCGGGGCTCGCTGGTTCCATCCGGGACGCCCTCCTCGCGGGCGGCAGGTCCGCCCGGCTCCTCGTGATCGGCGGCGACTGCACCTCACATGCCGGCGCGATGGCCGGGATCCGCCGGGCACGGCCGGGGAGCCGCCTCGGGATCTGCTGGTTCGATGCCCACGGCGACTTCAACACCCCGCAGACGACACCGTCCGGGAACGTCTGGGGGATGCCGTTCGCGATGCTGCTCGGTCACGGCGATCGCGATCTGGTCACGGCCTGCGACGGCCCGACGGCCGATGCCGCGGACGCGGCCCTGCTGGGCGGCCAGGTCCTCGACGAGCAGGAGTCGCGGATGCTCGCCGCGAGCCGCGTCGCCCACTTCGGCGCCGGGATGCTCGGCACGGACTCCGGTCTGGCGGCCCTCGGCGGCTGGGCGAGGACGGTCGCGCGGCGGGTGGATGCGTTCTACGTCGCGTTCGACCTCGACGCCCTCGATGCCGCCGGGGACTGGGCCGTGGCGATGCCCGAGCCGAACGGGCTCTCGCTCGAGACCGCGCTCGATGCGGTCCGGACGATCGCCGGGACCGGCTCGGTCGTCGGGTTCGGGGCGACGGCGATGCTCTTCGGTCGCGGCGGGAACGCGGAGCGGACCGTCGACGCGGCGGTCCGGCTCGCGGAGGCGGCTCTCGGCGCGCCGATCGCCTGAGACGTCCGCGAGACGCCGGCGCCCGAGCATCGCTCCGTCACGGACGCAGGAGGGGCGATGGCGGGCGCGATCGGGACCGGCTGGCACGAGGCGTTCATGGGCGGCAGCCCGGAAGCCGAGGCGGCCCTGCTCGCCGAGGTCATGCCGGACGTCGAGCGGATCCAGGACCTCGTGTCGCGCAAGCAGGCGGCCCAGGTCCGGCGTGCCTTCCACAACAAGGGCCGGCCGCTCGCGATCGAGTACGTCGTGGACCCGGACGTCCCGGTCGAGCTCCGCCTGCCGTTCCTGCGCGGAGGCGTCACCTATCGCGGCTTCGCTAGGTTCTCGCGATCCCAGAGCTTCCACGCCGCCGACGGCGATCTCGACCAGCGCGGCTTCGCATTCCGGATCGAGACCGACGCCGGTCCCCAGGACATCCTGCTCTCGAACACGCCTGTCAGCTTCGCCCGCGACCCGGTCGAGTTCCTGACCGTCGCCCGGATGTTCGTCGAGAGCCCCAAGCCGATCGCGGCGGTCCGCGTGATCCAGGCGCTCGGCCTCCGCGAAGGACTGCGGGTCATCGTCAACCTCGTCCGCGTCCCCGATCGCGCGATCGCGTTCACGAGTCTCCAGTACTGGAGTCGGACGCCGTTCGCGTTCGGCGAGAGCGCCGCGCGGCTGACCGCCCGGCCCGTCGGCCCGGTCCGGAGGGTCGCGAGCGCAGGCGACCCGGACTACCTGTCGACCGACCTGGCGGCCGAGCTCGCGGCCGGGCCACGGACGTTCGAGCTCGTCGCACTGCCGTTCGTGGACGAGGCCCGGACGCCGATCGAGGACGCGAGCCGCCCCTGGCCGGAGACCGTCTCACGGCCGGTGGTCCTCGGCCGGGTCACGCTGCTCCAGCAGGACCTCGCCGCCGCGGATTCGGTGGCCCTCGCCGAACGCGTCGAAACGGCCGAGGGGTTCAACCCGTTCACCAGCCCGGGTCTCCGGCCGATCGGACGGAGCAATCGCGGCCGACGCCTCGCGTACGCCCGCAGCGCCCGTCACCGGGGCGCGGCGACCGAGACGGCGACGGCGCCATCCGTCGCTTCCGCGTCCCCGCGGGATCCCGGCGCGACGATCGAATGGCAGCCCGGACCCGGGATCCTCGACCGGCTGACCGCGATCGTCGCCGCGTGGCCCCACCGAGCGATCTGGGGATTCGGCGGCGCCGCCTTCGCCGCCCTGTTCGCGTTCTGGATGCTCTTCACGCCGTGGCCGATGGAGCTCTTCGCCTGGAACGTCCATCCTCGGCTCGCGCAGGCGTTCATCGGTGCCGGCTACGTGTTCCGGACGCTGTTCTTCCTGAACGCGGCGACCGAGACCGACTGGCGTCGCCTCCGCTGGATCGTGGGCGGCAACCTGGCGTTCACCGGGACGCTGCTGCTCGCCACGTACTGGCACATGGGCGAGTTCCACTGGGACATCCTCCACGTGACGCCGTTCGCCCACATCTGGCTGATCCTCTACGTCTTCGAGCCCGTCGTGATGCTCTACCTGATCCCGCGCGGCACGTTCGCCCTGCCGCCGACCGGCACCGGAGGCCCGATCCACCCGCTCTTCCGCGCGTTCCTGATCGGCACGGCGATGCTCCTCCTGACGAACGGCCTCATGCTCGTCATCAACCCCGAGTTCGCCGCCGTGCGGTGGCCGTGGGACATGAAGGACAACGGCCTCGATGCGCGGATCATGGCGGCGTGGTTCCTGGGCTGGGCCGTCTGGTCCGGGTCGATGGCCCGCGCACGCGACTGGGACGAGATCCGGACGCCGGCCCGGCTGTTCGTCGTCAACGCCGCCGCCGTGTTCGTCGCGCTCGCCCTGAACGGCAGCGGGTTCCGGAACGACGCCGTGAACACGCCGGAGGCGCTGCTCGGCGGCCTCCTCGTACTCGGCGGCACGATGGCCGCGTTCCATGTCCTGCAGGAGCGCCGTCGGCCCGCCTGAGCCCGGGGCCGTGACCGACCGGAATCGAGGAGCCCCGGCGCCGGCCGGGGCTCGTTCGTGTGCGCGGGCGGCGCGAACGATCAGCTGCGCTGCTCGAGCACGATCATCGGGATGACTCGGGACGTCTTGCTCGGGTACTCGCCGAACTCCGGCAGCTGGGCGACGTGGTCGTTCCAGAGGCGGTCGCGCTCTGGCCCGCTCGCCTCGACGGTGGCACGCACCGGGATCAGCTCGTTGTCGACCTCGATCGTGGCATCGGGGTGGGCCTTCAGGTTGTGGTACCACTGCGGATGCTCGTCGGCGCCGCCCTTCGACGCGGCGATCACCCAATGGTTGCCGTCCTTGTGATACGTCGCGATCGCGATCCGGTCCTTGCCGGTCTTCGCGCCCTTCGACGTCAGGATCATGAACGACTTGCCGGCCGCCCAGCCGGTCGACGGTCGGCCGCCGTGGGCACGCATGTCGGCGATCAGGCTCTTCGTCCAGTCATCGAGCTCGGGCTCGCTCATCAGATCTCCTTCCCCGGGCCGGCGTGTCCGCCACGGCCATTCGTTGCGCCAGCAACGATCGCACGAATCGGCGGATCGCGCAGGCTACCCGTCGACGCGCAGCTCGGTCGGCGTGATCGACAGCTCCGCGAGCCGCCCGTCGCGCTCGAGCGTCACCTCGACCGACCGGCCGACGAGGTCGCCGACGAGCGATCGCTGGAGGTCGCCGACGCCGCCGATCGGCCGGCCGTCGAGCGAGACGATCACGTCCCCTGCGCGAACCCCGGCCGCCGCCGCCGGAGATCCGTCGAGCAGCTGGACCACTTCGAGCCCGGCGGTCCGTCCGAGGCGCTCCGCAAGCGGCGCCCCGAGCCGGCGGGTGCCGCCGACGATCCCGAGATACGCCCGCCGGACGCGGCCGTCGCGCATGAGCGCCGCGATGATCAGGCGAGTCGCGGCATCGATCGGAACCGCCAGTCCGAGGCCGACCCCGGCGACCGCGGTGTTGATCCCCACAACCCGGCCGCGGACGTCGGCGAGCGCGCCGCCCGAGTTGCCCGGGTTCAGCGCGGCGTCGGTCTGGATGACGTTCTCCACGAGGCGGCTGGCCTGACCGTCGCGGGCGGCAAGCGATCGTCCGAGCGCGCTGACGACACCAGCGGTCACCGAGCCGCCGAACCCCAGCGGGTTGCCGATCGCGACAACCAGTTGGCCGACCCGGAGCCGGCCGGCGTCGCCGAGCGGAGCGGGATGGAGCTCGCCGCCGGCCGCGCGGACGACCGCCAGGTCGGAGAGCGGGTCGCGTCCGACGACCTCGAACCCGAGCTCGTCGCCGTCGACGAACGTGGCCGTTCCCCGCTCCGTGCCGGCGACGACGTGCGCGTTCGTGACGAGGAACCCGTCCGGCGTGAAGGCGACGGCCGAACCGCTGCCACCGCCCCAGCCACCACTCCGCCGCTCCACGCGGAGGCTGGCGACCGACGGGATCAGCCGGGCCGCGGCCGTCGACACGGCCGTCGAGTAGGCGTCGAGGGCCTCGTCCTCGAGCTCGATCGAGTCGGCGTCGTCGGCCGCGGCCGGCGGCAGCTCCCGGAGGGCGACCATCGATCAGGCCTCGCCCGAGGCGCCCGTCGCGCCACCGACCGAGACGGTCCGCTCCTCGTCGCCGCGGACGATCTTCAGCTCGATCGGGAGCCCGGACGTCGCCAGGACCTCGTTGAGCGCGTCGGGATCGGTGATCTGCGTTCCGGCCGCCTCGACGAGAAGGTCGCCCTCGCGGATCCCGGCTCGCTCGGCCGGGCTGCCGTCCTCGACGCCACGGACGAGCAGCCCGTCACGCTCTGCGAGGCCGACGGATCGGCGGAGGCGACGCGCGACGATCGACGGGGCGACGGCGATCCCGAGCCGCGGCCGGCTGACCGACTCGCCCCGTCCGAGCGCCTCGACCCGCTCCCGGAATGCCGCATCCGCGGGGCGCGCGAGGTAGAAGCCCTCGCCGACCCGGTTCGTGTTGAGGGCGACGAGCCGGCCGGCCGCATCGACGAGCGGCCCACCGGACGAGCCGGACGCGAGGGGCGCGGTGTGCTCGAGGCTGCC
>DASSMI010000236.1:0-19391 GCA_035688935.1 Candidatus Limnocylindrales bacterium
GGGGCGTGCGATCGTCGCGGCGCGGGTCGCGGAGCTCGTCGAGCGGGGCCTCGTCGTCGAGGGCGATCCGGGCCCGTCGACCGGCGGCCGGCCGCCGCGCCAGCTGACGTTCAACGCGCGCGCCGGGCATCTCCTCGTCGCGGATCTCGGGGCGACGAGCGTGGACGTCGCCCTCACGACCCTCGACGGCCGGATCCTGGGCCACCATGACGAGCCGGCCGAGATCGAGGCCGGTCCCGAAACGGGTCTGGCGCGCGTCGAGGAGCTGTTCGACCAGCTCGTCGCGACCACCCACGGCGTCCCCGGCCGGCTGTGGGGGATCGGGATCGGCGTTCCGGGTCCGGTCGAGTTCGCGACCGGCCGGCCGATCTCGCCGCCGATCATGCCGGGCTGGGACGGCTACCCGATCCGCGAGCGCTTCACGGCCCGGTACGGTGCGCCGGTCTGGGTCGACAACGACGTCAATCTCCTCGCCCTCGGCGAGTGGCGATCCGGCGTGGCCGCCGGCCACGACGACGTCGTCGTCGTGAAGATCGGGACCGGGATCGGCGCGGGGATCATCTCCGGCGGCCGGCTCCATCGCGGCGCGCAGGGAAGCGCCGGAGACGTCGGCCACATCCAGGTGACGGACGATCCCGCGGTGATCTGTCGCTGCGGCAACGTGGGCTGTCTCGAGGCGATGGCTGGCGGCGCGGCCTTGGGGCAGGCAGGCGCGGAGGCGGGCTCGACCGGTCGATCGGCGCGACTGCGGACGGCCCTCGATCAGCGCGGGACGGTCACGGCCGAGGACGTGGCGAGGGCCGCGTCGGCCGGCGATCCGGTCGCGGTGGCGATGCTCCAGGGCGCCGGCCGGCGCGTCGGCGCGATGCTCGCGAGCGTCGTGAACTTCTTCAACCCGTCGCTGATCGTCATCGGCGGCGGCGTCGCGAACAGCCCCGACAGCCTGCTCGCGGCGATCCGCGAAACCGTCTACCGGCGATCGCTTCCGCTCGCCACGCGCGAGCTGCTGATCCAGCGTTCGTCGCTCGGCGGGCTGGCCGGCGTCATCGGCGCTGCGTCGATGGTCGTCGACGAGCTCTTCGCCCGCGAATCGATCGGGGCATGGCTGGCCGCCGGCGCCCCCGGACCGGGCGTCGCCTCGGGGGTCGCGAGCTAGCTGCCGAGGGTCAGGCGGGGCGGCTGAGCAGCGCGGCGGCGATGATCAACCCGCACAGGACGGTGAGCAGCGCCGCGCCTTCGGCGAAGGCGGCGGCCCATCGCGGGCTGACCCACGATCCGCGTGCGGGTCGCGGAAGCGATCGAGCGGTCATGGCGCCGATCGTGCGACGCGCGCCCGAAGCGGGGAATCCCACCTTCGGGCTATGACCGGTAGGGTGCCTCGCCCCGGAGCCAGGCCACGTCCGGCTCCCAGCCGTCGATGACATCGGCATGACCGGTCGCGCGGGCGACCGTCTCGAGCGTCCGGAACGTCGCCCGCATCCGATCGACCGTGGGAGCCGTGGCGAGCGCGTCCACGTCTGCCGCGAGCTCGGCGAACGCGGGCGTCGTGAGCGGCTCCGTGTCCAGCTCGTGGAGGAGCCACTTGTTGAACGGCCGGACTCGGCCCTCCGTCGCGAAGGCGAATCGGAGCAGCGGTCCGATCGCCTCCTGCGCGTCCAGCCGCGCGGCGAGGTCCCGCCCGTTCTCGGCGGATCGCAGGGCTCGGTGGAGCGAGTTGATCGCGCCGTCCAGCTCGAACGCGGCCGCCTCGCGTGCCTCGTCGTCGCGCAGTCGCCGCTTGCGGTCGACGATCCGTCCGATCTCGCCGCCGAGCTTGTCGAGGTCCACGCGGGCGCGGATCAGGGCCGGCCGGTTCCAGGCGAACGCGTCGCCGGGCAGCGCGTGGACGCGGAACGCGTCGATCGTCATCGGCCAGACCTCGACCGGCGCTCCGTGCGGCGTCCGCCAGCGCCGGGCCACATCGATGCTGCCGTCCACGATCACGAAGCAATCGACGTCCGATTCCGGCGTGACGAACGGCCCCGCCGCCCGCGACCCGTAGACGACGACGCCGACGACGGACGGATCCGCCCGGGCCCGGTCGAGGAGTGCCGCGTACTCCGTCTCGGCGGCGTCAGGCACCGGGCGCAGGGGACGAGGGTGGCGCCGTGCTCTCGCGGACGATGAGCTCCGTCGAGAGCTCCACCCGCGGCTGGGCAGGACGCTCACCCGCCGCCATCACGAGGACCATCTTCGCGGCCGCGGTGGCCATGTCGACGAGTGGCTGGCGGATCGTCGTCAGCGGCGGGCCGACCCACTGGGCGACGGGCAGGTCGTCGAAGCCGACGACGCTCAGGTCTTCGGGGATGTGGAGTCGAAGCTCGCGCGCCGCCTGGTAGACGCCCAGCGCCTGGAGGTCGTTGCCGGCGAAGATCGCGGTTGGGCGGTTCGGAAGGCGGAGCAGCTCCCGACCCTTCTCGATGCCCTCCTCGAGGTGGAACCGACCGTAGCTGACGAGCCGTGGGTCGATCGGGACGCCTGCCTCGTCCATCGCCGCCCGATAGCCGTCGATGCGCGCCCGACTGCAGAGGATCCACTCGGGCCCCCCGATGACCGCGATCTGGCGATGTCCCAGCCCCAGGAGGTGACGGGTCGCCGTCAGGCCGCCGTTCCAGTTCGTCGCCCCCACCGACGGCGTGTCGTGGAGCGGCTCGCCGGTCGGGTCCACGACGACGTACGGGATCCCGCGCGCCTGGAGCTGCGCGCGCATCGAGTCGCTCAGATCGGAGAAGACGGCGATCACGCCGGCCGGACGCCGGGCGAGGACACCCTCCAGCCACCCGCGACCCGGCGTCCGGCGACCCTGCATCTCGGACAGGACGACCGCCAGCTGATGCTCGCCGGCGACGCGCTCGACGCCGCGCACGATCTCGAGGGCCCACTCGCTCTCGAGCTCGTGGAAGATCACTTCCAGCAGCGGCGCGGTCGTCTCGCGCCGTGCCGGCCGTCGGTAGCCGTGCTCACGGATCGCGTCCTCCACGCGTCGCCGCGTCTCGGCCGACACGTCGGCTCGGCCGTTGATCACCTTCGAGACGGTCGGGACGGACACGCCGGCCTGGGCCGCGATGAACGCGATCGTCGGCTGGGCGCGTCGCTCACGCGGCGCGACGGGGGCGGTCACGCACCGAGTGTACCCATTCCGGATCGACCCGCGAAACTTTCGACGGAATGGTCGACGGGAGATCGGACCTTCGGGCGCAGATCGGGGATTGACACGTCCACCGCCGGTGGTAGTGTGACCGGCGCCACGAAATTATCGCTGGCGGCATCGCAACTTTCGGAGCGAGAGGAGCGCTCCCGCGATGCGGGTCATCTCATGACGAACACAGCCACGACCCTCCGCCGGACCTCCTCCCGGCGGCCGGGTCGTGGATCATGGCGAACCCGCGACCCGGACAGGCGAACGAGACCTCGTTCGCGCCAGTGAGGAGGCTAGTCCCGTGCGATCTCGCCAACGGATCGCGGTCCTGCTCGCGACCGCGTCGATCCTGCTCTCGGCCTGCGCCGGGGCGTCCACATCGCCGTCGTCTTCCTCGTCCACGCCGGCCTCGGCGGCGCCGCCGCCCTCGAGCGCCGGCGAACCGTCGTCGGCCGCGCCGGTCACCGTCGACTGGTGGCACATCACGACGGGTGATCCCGGCAAGGCCGACTTCCAGGCGATCGCCGATGCATACACGGCGGCCCACCCGAACGTGACGATCAAGATCACCGTCCTCGAGAACGAGGCCTTCAAGACGAAGCTCGCCACCCAGATCCAGGCGGGCGACGTCCCGGACCTGTTCCAGTCGTGGGGCGGCGGGATCATGGCCGCCCAGGTCGACGCCGGAGCGCTCAAGGACATCACGAGCGACATCGCCTCGTGGAAGGACACGATCAACGCCGGCGCCCTGAGCATCTACGCCTACAACGGCAAGCAGTACGGCGTGCCCTGGGACATGGGCATGATCGGCTTCTGGTACAACAAGGATGCCTTCACCAAGGCCGGGATCTCGGGCCCACCGGCGACCTGGGACGACTTCCTCGCTGACGTCGGGAAGCTCAGGGCGTCCGGGATCGCTCCGCTCGCGATCGCGGGCAAGGACGAGTGGCCGTCGATGCATCTGTGGACGTACCTCGTCCTGCGGATCGGAGGCGGCGACAACCTCGCCCAGATGATCCAGAGCAAGAACTGGAACACCGACGCCTGCACGAAGGCCGGCCAGGCCGTCCAGGCCCTGAACGCGCTCAACCCGTACCAGGACGGCTACAAGTCCGCGACGTACAACGACGAGGCTGCGGCCGTCGGCAACGGGAAGGCCGCCATGGAGCTGATGGGCCAGTGGGCGCCGTCGGTCCAGAAGGACCAGAGCGCGAACAAGCAGGGACTCGGCGACAAGCTGGGCTGGTTCCCCTTCCCGACCGTCGCCGGCGGCGCAGGAGCGCCCACCGACGGCGTCGGCGGCGGCAACGGCATCGCCGTCGGCAAGGACGCGCCGCCCGAGGCGATCGACTTCCTGAAGTTCTTCCTGAGCGCCGACAACGCGAACAAGCTCAACACCGACAACGTCGGCCTGTCGCCCGTCGCGGGCACGACCTCGACGGTGAAGGACCCGAACCTCCAGGCCGTCCTCGCCGGTCGCGATCAGGCGACGTTCATGCAGCTGTACCTCGATCAGGCCACGTCGCCGGCCATGGGCCAGGCGATCAACGACGCGACCGTCGGGCTCTTCCTTGGCAGCTCCGACCCGGCCAAGGTCTGCGGGGCGATCACGGACGCCGCCGCGACGAACTAGCCGGCGCACACTCCGACCGATCGATCGAGCGAGGCCGGCGCCAGCCGGCCCGCTCGCCGCACCCCGAGGAGGGCGATGACCGCGTCCGCGCTCCGCCGGTCCCACCCGAGCCGCCGCACGGCGGTTCGATCCGTCGCGGTGTTCCTCGTCCCGGCACTCGCGCTGTACGGCCTGTTCGTCCTCGTTCCCGTGGTCCAGGCCGCGTACTACAGCCTGTTCCGTTGGAACGGGCTCCAGCCGCTGACCGATTTCGTCGGCCTGCGGAACTATCAGACGGCCCTGGGCAACGGGGTCTTCCTCACGTCGCTCGGCAACAACGTGCTGATCGTCGTCCTGTCGCTGGCCATCCAGATCCCCTTCTCGCTGGGACTGGCCGTGCTGCTGAACCGGCGGTTCCGGGGCCGGGCGATCTTCCGGCTGCTGTTCTTCCTGCCCTACGTGCTGTCGGAGGCGATCACCGGCATCGTCTTCCGACTGATGCTCCAGCCGGGGTCGCTCGTCGACGCCGGTCTCGACCGGGTCGGCCTGGGCGCTCTCCAGCAGGACTGGCTGGGCGACTCGACGCTCGTGATGCTCACCCTGTTCGTGATCATCTCGTGGAAGTACTTCGGGTTCCACATGATCATCCTCCTGGCCGGTCTCCAGGGAATCCCGCGCGAGCTCGAGGAGGCCGCCCTGATCGATGGCGCCGACCGTCGGGGCGCGTTCCGCCACGTCACCCTGCCGCTCCTCGGGCCGACGATCCGGGTGTCGATCTTCCTCTCGATCATCGGCGCCCTCCAGCTCTTCGACATGGTCTGGGTCATGACGGGCGGTGGACCGCTGAACGCCAGCTCGACGATGGCGATCACGATGTTCAAGGCCGGCTTCAAGAGCACCCAGATGGGCTACGGCAGCGCCCTCGCGGTGATCCTCTTCGTCCTGGGTCTGGTCGTCGCCCTCGCCTACCAGCGATTCGTGCTCCGTCGGGACGTCGACGGGGCGATCACGGTCAGCCATGGCTGAGCTGACGACGAGCGTCCCCGATCGAGTGGAGCGGGCCGCCAAGACGACCGCCAGGCCGCGGCTCGTCGCGTTCGGCCGGCCCACGCTGGTCGGCACGGTTGCGTACGTCATCCTCGTGACCGTGGCCGCCGCGATCGTCGTCCCGCTCGTGTACGCGATCCTCGGCGGCTTCAAGACCAACGGCCAGCTCGTCGCGGATCCGGTGTCGATCGTGCCGAGCCCGTGGGTCCTGTCGAACTACCTCGACGTGGTCGCGGGCCAGAATGCCGGCCAGTTCTGGCGCTCGGCCGCGAACAGCGCGATCGTCGCGACCGTTGCCGTCGGCGTGACGGTCACCTTCGCGTCCTTCGCGGCGTTCGTCTTCGCCCGCATGGCCTTCCGCGGCCGGGAGGCCCTCTACACCCTGTTCGTCCTCGGTTTGCTGTTCCCGTCGGCGGTCGCGATCCTGCCGCTCTACGTCCTCATCCGCCAGCTCGGGCTGACGGGCAACCTCCTCGGTGTCGCGCTGCCACAGGCGGCGTTCTCGCTCCCGCTGACGATCGTCATCCTGAGGCCCTTCTTCCGGAGCATCCCGGCCGAGCTCGAGGACGCGGCACGGATCGACGGCTGCAGCTCATTCGGCTTCCTGTGGCGCGTGCTGCTGCCGCTCGCCCGACCGGCGCTCGCGACCGTCAGCGTCCTGGCGATCGTGACGACGTGGAATGCGTTCCTCCTGCCGCTGATCCTCCTGAACGGCGCCGACCAATGGACCCTGCCACTGGGCGTGATGAACTTCTCCACCCAATACGGCCAGGACCAGGCCCGGGTCCTCGCCTTCACGGTCATCTCGATGCTGCCTGCGGTCGTCTACTACATCCTGGCCGAACGCCAGATCGTGGGCGGGCTCACGGCCGGCGCGGTGAAGGGCTGATGGCCACCGCGCTCGCCCCGTACCGCGATCCGGGCCGGCCGCTCGACGAGCGCGCCGCCGACCTGCTGACGAGGATGACGCTCGACGAGAAGCTCGCCCAGCTCGGGTCCGTGTGGTCGTTCGAGCTGTTCCGGACGGAGGACGAGCTCGACCCCGTCCGGATGCGCGACCGCCTCGGCGAGGGCATCGGCCAGGTGAGCCGGGTGGCCGGGGCGACGAACCTCGATCCGGTCGCCGCCGCCCGTGCCGCGGACGCCATCCAGCGCTTCCTCGTCGAGGAGACGCGCCTCGGCATCCCGGCGATCCTCCACGAGGAGACGCTCCACGGGCTTCTTGCCCGAGACGCCGTCACGTACCAGCAGTCGATCGGCGCGGCCGCGGCGTTCGATCCCGAGCTCGTCGAGGCGATCGCCGTGACGATCCGGCGGCGGATGCGCGCGATCGGTGCGCGCCTCGCCCTCGCCCCGGTCCTCGACCTCTGCCGCGACCCGCGCTGGGGCCGCGTCGAGGAGACGTACGGTGAGGATCCGTACCTCGCGACCGAGCTCGGCGTCGCCTACACCCGCGGGCTGCAGGGTGACGACATCGGGACGGCGGTCGCTGCGACGGCGAAGCACTTCGTCGGTCACGGCCTGTCGGAAGGTGGCCTGAACCAGGCGCCGGTGCATGCCGGCTGGCGGGAGCTCCGCGACGAGCAGCTCGTTCCGTTCGAGGCGGCCGTGCGGGTCGCCGGACTGGCCGCGGTCATGCCGGCGTACTGCGACGTCGACGGCGTCCCCTGCCACGCATCACGCGAGCTCCTGACCCGGATCCTCCGCGAGGAGTGGGCGTTCGACGGGATCGTGGCGGCGGACTACACCGGGGTCCAGATGCTCGTCGGCGAGCACCAGCTGACCGATGACCTGGGCGACGCCGCAGCGCGCTCGCTCGGCGCCGGGCTCGACAGCGAGCTGCCGACGACGGTGGCCCTGGCCGATCCGGCCCGCGCCGCGATCGCCGACGGGCGGCTGGACCCGGCGGTCGTGGACCGAGCCGTGGAACGGGTGCTCCGCCTGAAGCTCCGTCTCGGGTTGTTCGAGCGACCGTACGCCTTCCCGATCGCCCCGGACGAACTCGCGGACCTCGCCGCCGAGGAGGCGCGGCTCGCGCGACGGCTCGCGACGCAGTCGCTCGTCCTCGTCGAGAACGACGGGGTGCTGCCCCTCGACGACGGTTCCGGGTCCGGCGCCGGCCGCGGGCCGATCGCGGTCGTCGGGCCGCTGGCCGACAGCGCCCGCGACCTGCTCGGGGACTACGCCCACCAGCTCCACATCGAGACCCTCGCCGAGCTGCGTCATCGCGCGAACCCGTTCGGTTTCCCACCCAGCGACGTCATCAACCCGCGCGACGAGCAGTCGGGCCGTCCCACGATCCTCGATGCGATCCGAGCCCGGTTCGGCACTGAGCGCGTCGTCCACGAGCGAGGCTGCGGGATCCGCGACGGCAGCGATGCCGAGCTCGCCGCCGCGGTGGACGCGGCGAGTCGGGCGAGCGTCGCGATCGTCGTCGCCGGTGAGCGCTCCGGGCTGACCGAGGACGCAACGACGGGCGAAGCACGCGACCGGCGCGATCTCGGCCTCCTCGGCCGGCAGCAGGAGCTCCTGGAAGCCGTCGTCGCGACGGGGACTCCGACGGTCCTCATCGTCGTCAGCGGCCGGCCGCTCGCCCTGCCGTGGGCCGCGGAACACTGCGCCGCCGTCCTGCTCTCGTGGGTTCCGGGCGACGCCGGTCCGGCCGCGATCGCGTCCGTCCTGGCCGGCGACGCCGATCCGGGCGGCCGTCTCCCGGTGACTGTCCCACGCCACGTCGGTCAGGTCCCGCTCACGTACCGCCACCATCCGACCGGTGGCCGATCGAATTGGAAGGTCGATCACGTCGACGGACCGGCCGGTCCCCTCTGGCCGTTCGGGCACGGGCGGTCGTACACGACGTTCGCGATCGACCACCTGCGGATCGAGCGCGGCGAGCTGGCGACGCAGGGAGATACGCTGACCGCGTCCGTCGACGTGACGAACACGGGCCGGCGGGCCGGGGACGAGGTCGTCCAGCTCTACGTTCGCGACGTCGAGGCGACGGTCGCGCGGCCGGTCCTCGAGCTCCGGGGATTCCGCCGAGTGCGACTGGCCCCGGGAGAGTGCCGGACGGTCACGTTCGAGGTGTCGACCGAGCAGCTGTCGCACCTCGATGCCGACTACCGACGCGTGGTCGAGCCCGGCCGCATCCGGGTCCACGTCGGGCGGTCGGTCGCCGACCTCCCGTGGACTGCCGAGGTGCGTCTGGTCGGACCCACGGCGGACGTCCGCACCCGCGATCAGTTCGTGACCCGCACCCGGATCGATTGACGACGCCGGGGGGAGCTCCGGGGCGGGACCGGACGTCAGCCGCCCGCGATGATCCGATCGCGGTACTCGCCGGACGTCGGGTCCTTGACGATGAGCTTCGTCCGGCCGTCCGGCAGGACCTCGCGCTTGATGACGGTCTGGCCCTCGAACGTCTCGGGCGCCTTGGCGATCCGCGGCGTCGAGCCGCCGCGCCACTCGAACACGTCCACCGCCTCCCATGCCCGCGTCCGCGCGGACCGGTAGCAGGCGTCCATGACCGCGTTCACGACGTAGCCGTCATAGAACGTCTCGCGGGGCGGCCGCGCTTCCTCCATCGCCGCGAACATGTCGCTGAACATGTCCGTGTAGCCGAGCTCGCTGACCTCGTCGCCGACCGGGAACAGCCAGCCCGCCGAGCTCTCGGCCTTCTCCGCGACGTATCCACCGCCACCGCCCGCGCTGAACATCTCGAAGCCGGTCCGGAGGAAGTGGTTCAGCCAGATCGTGCCGCGCGTCCCCGCGACCTCGTCGCGCAGGTCCATCCCGCCGCGGAACGTCCAGCTCACCTCGAACTGGCCGATCGCGCCCGACTCGAACCGGATCAGCGCGATCGCGTTGTCCTCGTCGTCGATCGGATGGACGAGCGTATCGGTCGTGCACATCACCTCGAGCGGCCGATTGGCCTTGCCGACGAAGTTCCGGATGATCTCGATGCAGTGGCAGCCGAGGTCGACGATCGCGCCGCCGCCGGTCAGCCGGCCGTCCCAGAACCAGGCGCTGTGCGGGCCGGGATGGGTCTCGCGTGACCGGACCCAGGTCACGTCACCCACGGCCCCGGCCTCGACCGACTTGATCGCCTTGAGCGTCTTGGGCGTGTAGCACAGGTCCTCGAGGTAGCCGGCGAAGACACCTGCCTTCTCGACCGCCTCGAGCATCCGCTTCGCCTCGTCGGCCGACCGACCCAGCGGCTTGGTGCAGAGAACCGCCTTGCCGGCGGCAGCGACCAGGGCCACCGCCTCCTCGTGGAGGTAGTTCGGCACGCCGATCACGACGACATCGGTGTCGGGGTGCTCGATCGCCGCCTTCAGGTCCGTCGTGACCGTGTCGATCCCCCAGCGCTCGCCGAACGCGCGCGCCCGCTCGTCGGTCTTCGAGAACACGACCTTCACGCGATCGCGGCCGCGCTGGCCGTGGAGCGTCGCGGTGTAGAAGTCGCCGATCAGCCCGGTTCCGAGCATCGTGATCCGGTGGGCCTGCATCTGTCGCCTCCTCAGCTGACGGTGGCGGGGGGCCGGCCCCGGACCAGGTCCCGGCCGGCGACGAGGGCGTGGAGCTTGGCGACGGCGAGATGCCGGGCCGTCTGGCTGAAGCCGCAATCCGGGACGAGCGTCAGGCGGTCCGGCGGAACGCCGGTCGCCAGGACCGCGTCGATCCGGCCCGCCACCTCGGCTGGTGTCTCCACGTGGCTGTTCTTCACGTCGATGACGCCCGCCGCGACGTCGCGACCGGCGTCCGTCAGCTCACGCAGGATGCCGACCTCGCTCATCTCGCGGTTCGCGAACTCGAGGACGAGCTCGTCCACCGTGAACCCGAGCATGGCCGCGACGATCGGGCGGTACGACCGCGGCGCGAGCGGCCGGCCCAGGAAGTTCCCGAAGCACAGGTGCGCGCCGAGCGTCGCCCGCCCGACCGCAGGCTCGATCGCGGCATTGAACAGGGTCGCGAAGTCGGCGGGGGCTTCGGGATGGATCGCCGGCGACGGCTCGTCGACCTGGATGATCGAGGCGCCCGCGTCGACCAGTGCCGCGATCTCGGCGCGCAGGATCGGCACGAACGCCTCCGCGGCAGCGACGCGCGACGAATAGACCTCGCCCGCGCCGTAGGTCAGGCGCCCGGACAGGGTGAACGGCCCGGGAAGGGTGACCTTGAGGGGCTTGTCGGTGCGGGCGCGCGCCGCGACGTACTCGCCGACGACGCCGAGACCGTCCGGCGCGGCGATCGCGTCCGCGACCGCGAAGCGATGGAGCCCGTCGTGCGCCCCGACCCCCAGCCGGCGGTCCGGCGGAAGCGGCCGGACGCCCGTCAGGTGCCGATAGAACTCGGCCGTGAAGAAGCCGGCTCGACGCATCTCGCCGTCGCTGATCACGTCGATCCCGGCGCGCTCCTGGTCGCGGATCGCGAGGTCCACGCCATCCGCGAGCAGCTCCGCGAGATCGGCCGGGCCGTACTCGCCGCGGGACGCCGCAGCGATCGATGCGGCGAACCAGCCGGGATGGGCGTGCGATCCCACGACGCTGGTCAGCAACGGCTCGTGCGGCATCACTCGGTCTCCCTCGGCGCGAACGCGAACGCCCGAGCCGGATTGTCGACGAACAGCCGGTGGCGAGCCGCCGCGTCCAGGCCGCGGCCGTCCATCGCCCGAGTGAAGGGTCCGAGCAGGAACGTCAGGCCGGGCGATCCGCCATACGCCGTCAGGTAGCCCTGCCGCGCCGCGTCCATCCCGAGCATCACCTGTCCGAGTCTCCCGTCCTCGGCCGCCCACTCGAGGAGCTGGAGCGTCCCATTCGGGCGGTCGCCCCAGCGGAACGCCTGGTCGTACACGACGGACGCGCCCGTCGCGAGGATCGACTCGTGGTAGCCGCGGTCGACGACCTTGTCGACGTGGCTGAGCGAGATGCGGTCGGGCGCCAGCCCCGCGTCTTCGAGCAGTCGGATCTGCTCCAGGGCGCCCGTCCCGTTCTCGCAGTGCGTGTGGACGGGGACGCCGGTTCGCTCCGCAGCGCCGGCGGCGGCCCGGAACGCCACGGCGTCGCGAGCCGACGGCCCGCCTTCGCTCCCAGCGACCTTGATCACCCCGGCCCGGATCGACGATCGGGGGCGAGGCTCGCCGGCGTCGCTGCGCTCGACGATCCCGTCCTGGATGTCGGTGACGAACCGATCGGCGAGCTCGGCCTCCGTGGCCCCGACGCTCCAATGCCCCGGCCGGTAGAACCGCTCGTGGTGGAGGCCGGTCGCCGCCACGAGATGGACGCCGGTCCGTCGCGACAGCGCGGCGAGTAGGTCCGGGTTCCGGCCGCAGTCGATCGGCATCATGTCGATCGCCGCCGAGAGCCCCGCCTCACGGGCGCCGGAGAGCTCCGCTCCGAGTCGCCCGGGGTCGTCGAGCAGGAAGTCCTCCGACAGCTCGACCGGCCGGCCGCCGTCGATGACGACGTGCTCGTGGGCGTAGGTCACCCCGAGCTCGGCCGGCGGGATGTCGCCGAGGACCGTCCGGATGAACGTCACGGTGAGACCGACGCGATCGACCAGCCGCCGTCCACCTTCAGCATCTGGCCGGTGATCGCCCGGGACTCGTCCGAGAGGAGGAAGACGGCGGCGTTCGCGACCTCGATCGGGTCCATCATCTCGCCCGCCAGCGGCTGCTTCCGCGCCGCGTAGGCGCGGATCGTGGGGTCGCCGCCGGCCCGTGTCGCCATCGGCGTATCGGTGAGGCCCGGCGAGACGACGTTGACCCGGATCCGGTCGCCGAGGTAGGCCGCGGCCATCGTCGTCATCAGCCCCGTGATCGCCGCCTTCGCGGCCGCGTACGCGTGGGTCGCGAAGAACTCCGGCGCGGGATCGGTCGTCGTCACGCTGCCCATGAAGAGGACCGACCCGCGCGTCCCCGAGCTGTTCGGCGCCTGGGCGCGCATCCGGGCGACGACCGCGCGGGCGACGATCGCCTGCGTCGTCAGGTTGAGCTCGAGCGTCCGCTCCCAGGCGTCCTTCGTGACCGTGTGGATCGGGCCGTCGCCGAACCGTCGGCCGCTCCCGCCGGCGACCGAGAACAGGCCGTCGATCCGCCCGAACCGCTCGACACACGCTTCGACCGCGTTCTCCACCGCCGCCTCGTCGGTGAGCTCGACCGCGGCCCATCCGGCCGTGCCGCCCGCGGCGACGATCCGGTCGGCGAGGTCGCGAACGTGGTCGGCCGTTCGGGAGATCACGAAGAGCGACGCACCCTCGGCCGCGAGCCGCTCGGCGGACGCGGCCGCGATGCCCGTCGATCCGGTGACCAGGCACACCCGGTCGCGGAGGCGGTTCATGCGACGAGGGCCCGCGCGGTCGCGGCGCCGGTGACGAGGACGCCGAGCACGCCCGTCGCCAGCGCCCCGCGGATGGCATCGACCTTCGCCGAGCCACTCGCGACCGCGACGACGGTCGGGACGCGGCGGAGCTCGGTGATCCCGATGGCGATCGCGCGAGCCGCGAGATCGGGCGCGACGAACCGGCCGTCGGCCGTGAACGGATGGACGAGGAGGTCGCCCACGGCGCCCTGTCGAACCAGCCGCTTCGTCTCGGTCGCGCTCAGGGCACCGGACCGGACGAGCGACGAGCTGGCCGTCATCCCGTCCTGGCCGAAGGCGCCGATCCCGACGAGCGCGATCGCGAGGTCCCCGAACCGTGCGACCGTCGCGGCGACGTCCGGCTGGCGGAGGAGCGCCTCGCGCAGATCGCCCGATTCGACGAACGCCGGCGCATGGATCCTGCGGTGGGTCGCGCCGAGCCGCTCCGCGAGGACGCGGGTGAGGTCGCCGGGATCGCTCGTCGCGTCGATCCGCGTCGAGCTCCCGGCGAGCTGGACGACCTCGATCGACGGATCGTCCCGGACCGGCATCGCCCGGACGACCCGCGCCAGCGTCGAGCCCCACGCGATCCCGATCGACTCGCCCGGCTCGAGGAGACCGTCGACGACCTCCGCGCCGAGACGGGCGACCGCCGGGGCGTCGTCGGAAACGGCGACGACACAGCGCCCCACCCCGAAGCGCTCCACGACGGCCGCGCCCAGCGCCCGATCCTGGCTGGGCGCGCCCCGGAACTCGATGGTCACGATGCCGTCGGCGAGCGCGCGATCGAGCAGCCGCGCGACGCGGAACCGCGAGATCCCGAGCCGGTCGGCGATCTCGACCTTCGTCAGCTGCTGTTCGTAGAAGAGGCGCGCGACCTGCTCCACCACGGAGGCGCGATCCGCCCGGTCGATCGTCATCGCCCCGCAGCCCACGCGACGAGGTCCCGCCGCTCGCCGCGGTCCATCCGGGTGAGCGCCGACCCGATTCCGACCGCGACGGCGCCGGCCTCCAGGAACGCACGGGCGTTCGCGGCGTCGGCGCCGCCCGTGACGATCGTCTCGATCTCGGGCAACGGTCCACGGAGCTCGCGCACGAAGGACGGTCCGAGCGACGAGGCCGGGAACAGCTTCACGAACGTCGCTCCGGCCCGCCAGGCCGCGTCCGCCTCGGTGGGCGTCGCGGCCCCGGGGATGAATGGCAGCCCCGAGCCGAGCGCTGCAGCGACGACCGCGGGATCGAGGATCGGACTGACCGCGAACGCCGCCCCGGCGTCGACCGCCGACCGGGCCTGCCCGACCGTCCGGATCGTCCCGGCGCCCACGACGGAACCCGTCGTCGCGCGGGCCACCGCGATCAGGTCGTCCTCGGCGGACGGCGCGTCGAAGGTGATCTCGAAGATCCGGATGCCGTCCTCGGCGAGCTCGCCCACGAGGTCGAGCAGGCGGCTCCGCGGCTCGATCCGGCGCAGCACGGCGACGAGGCGATGGGTCCGGATCGCCGACGCGACGTCGCCGGCGCGGAGCTCGATCGGGCTGGCCACCGCCGGACGATATCGGCCCGCCCAGATGAGAGTCAATTGCTCACATGAGCGCGTGGCAAATCCGCCTCGAATTCGTTGACGGCGTGCGCACGGCGTCGTATCATCCCGGCATCCCAGACCGGCTCGCGCAGCGGAGCGATTCCGCGCGGATTCCAGCCCGGACTCGGCCCACGTTCTCCCGTTTCGCGTTCTCCTGAGGGATTGCCCCACCCATGCCCCAACTCGGTCCCGACCAGCGCTCCCGCAACCGACGGCCGCGCCGCCGCAACCAGATGTCCAACCGCGCGCCCGTCTCGGAATACGAGGAGCAGCAGGAGCTCGAGGCCGCCCGCGAGCGGAACGATCTCGACATCGTCGATCTCCGCGAGATGAGCGTCACCGAGCTCCGTGCGGTCAGCCGCGACCTCGAGCTCGAGACCGGCACCCAGGAGCGCAAGGACGATCTCGTCGAGCGGATCCTCGAGCGCCAGACGGAGCGGGCGGGGCACGCCTACGCGACCGGCATCCTCGACGTCGTCGACGAAGGCTTCGGCTTCCTCCGCCGTCACGGCCTCCTGCCCAGCCCCGACGACGTGTACGTCTCCTCGAGCCAGGTCCGCCGCTTCGGCCTGCGGATCGGCGACCGCGTCAGCGGCGCGGTCCGCGCCCCGCGCGAGGCGGAGAAGTACTGGGGGATGCTCCGGGTCGACAGCGTCAACGGCGTCGACTTCGAGACCGCTCGCCGCCGGCCGCAGTTCAACGACCTCACGCCGATCCACCCCGACGAGCTGATCAACCTCGAGAACGATCCCAAGAACCTCAGCCAGCGGCTGATCAACATCGTCAATCCGCTCGGCAAGGGCCAGCGCGCCCTGATCGTCAGCCCGCCGAAGGCCGGCAAGACGATGCTCCTCAAGCACATCGCGAACGGCATCTCCACGAACTATCCCGACATCCTCCTGATGGTCGCCCTGATCGGCGAGCGACCCGAGGAGGTCACCGACATGCGCCGGAGCGTCAAGGGCGAGGTGATCTCGTCGACGTTCGACGAGCCGACCGAGAACCACACCCACGTCGCCGAGATGGCGCTCGAGATCGCGAAGCGCCAGGTCGAGACCGGCCGAGACGTCGTGATCCTGCTCGACTCGATCACCCGGCTCGCCCGGGCGTACAACCTGGCCCTCCCGCCGAGCGGCCGGACGCTGTCGGGCGGCATCGATCCGATCGCGCTCTACCCGCCGAAGCGGTTCTTCGGCGCCGCCCGGAACATCGAGGAGGGTGGCTCCCTCACCGTCATCGCCACCTGCCTCGTCGATACCGGGTCGCGGATGGACGACGTGATCTACGAGGAGTTCAAGGGCACCGGGAACTCCGAGCTGATCCTCGACCGGAAGCTCGCGGAGAAGCGGATCTTCCCCGCGATCGACGTCCAGCGCTCCGGCACCCGCCGGGAGGAGCTCCTCCTCGAGGAAGGCACCCTGAAGATGGTCTGGACGATGCGCCGGATGCTGTCGGCCGTGGGGACCAACGAGGGCATCGAGCTGCTGCTCAACCGCCTGGCGAAGACGGACACGAACGTGCAGTTCCTCGGGAGCCTCACGAAGTCGCTCGACGCCTGACGCGAGGCGGCCAACACGTCGCTGCCTCGTGGCGACACCTGGCCCGGCCGCGCGGCACCGAGGTCCCGCATGGGTCCGCAGTCCGTCTCGGCCCGCGTAGCGACACCATCGTTACGCCCTGCGGAATGACGTCGCGGAGGACCCGATTCGCGGTCGGATCACGCCCGCCGCGGCGGTCGTGGAGCACGCCCCCGGCCGCGACTCGACGGTTTCATCACCGCTGGCGCAGCCCAACCGCGCGGCGCAACGATGGCATCGCTGTGCGGGGGCCGAAAACGGCGGGACCAGATGGCCGCAATGCCGTAGACCCCCATATTTGCGCCGCCGTTACGTGTTTGTTACCGTTCGTCCCGGCAACGACAGCCCGTTCGCAGGGCTCGGCCGCGAACTGAGACCCCCAGCTCGAAGACGCGACCCGATCGGACGATTTCGGATCCCCAGCGCCCCGTCCCCGCGCGAATCGTCCGCTCCCCACCCAGGAGACCGTATTGCTCAACGCATCGGTCGGCGTGCAGCGCATGATCGCGCGCCTGCGCCCCGACACCCGACGTCGATCCGCGACGGCCGCCCGGTTCCAGCGACGCAGCATCTCGCTTGCGCACGCCGTCCGTGCCGATTCGAAGGCGACGCCCCGCCCGTCAGGTGAGCGGCTCGTCATGGCGACGGCGGTCGCGCTCGTCGCGATCGCGGTCGCGATCAGCAACGCAGCCGGATCGACCGGCGGCTCGCCGCTCGGCGGACCGACCGGCAACACCTCGGGCGGCGGCACGGATCCGCGACTCGCCCTCGGAGGCGCGGTCTCCGGCCAGAACGATCGCAACGCGCTGGACGATGGCTTCGCTGCCGCCCCGGTCGACGCCGAAGGCAACGTGGGTCTCGACGGCGCCGATCTCGGCGGCGACGGTCCGAGCGTCGCGCCGGACGATCGCGTCTCGATCGACGGGCCGTTCTCGGCCGATGGGACGCTCGTCAAGCCGGGTTCGGTCGACACGGTGGTCGACGACGGCGCGGAGCTCATCAAGACGTACAGGGTGAAGTCGGGCGACACGCTCACCGGCATCGCCTCGAAGTTCCACGTCTCGATGATGACCCTGTGGTGGGCGAACGACCTGAAGAACAAGGACGACCTGCGGATCGGCCAGACCCTGACGATCCCGCCCGTCGACGGCCTCGTGATCACCGTCCGGACCAGCGACACGCTGGCGTCGCTCGCGGCGAAGTACCACGCCGACGCCGACGAGATCATGGAGATCAACGAGCTGACCGACCCGAACCTCGTCGTCGGCCAGACGCTGACGATCCCGGGCGCCCGCTCGGCCCAGATCCCGACGCCGAAGCCCACGCCCAAGCCGAGCTCGAGCGGGACCAAGTCCGGTGGCTCGACACGGCCGCCGTCCCAGTACACCGGCGGGAAGTTCCTGTGGCCCGTCGACGGCGGCTACATCAGCCAGTACTTCCACTACGGCCATTACGCGATTGACATCGCGGCCGACATGGGCACGCGCGTCCGCGCCGCTGCCGGTGGCGTCGTCATCTTCTCCGGCTGGAAGAACAACGGCGGCGGCTACCAGGTCTGGATCGCCCACGGCTCGGGGTTGTACACGACGTACAACCACATGATGTCGGTGTCGGTCGGCCGCGGGCAGCACGTCAGCCGGGGCCAGCAGGTCGGCCGCATCGGGATGACCGGCAACGCCACCGGACCCCATCTCCACTTCGAGGTCTGGCGCGGGCCCGTCTGGGATGGCGGCGTCCGGGTCAATCCGCTGATCTATCTCTGATCGCTTCGCCCGACGCGTCGCCGGTTCGGAGGAGGACCGGCGACGCGATCGCGGCGCCGAGCGACAATCCGCGCGATGTTCCTCGACCGCGTCAAGATCTTCGTGAAGGCCGGCGCGGGTGGTGACGGGGCGGCCACGTTCCGGCGCGAGGCGCACGTCCCGCGCGGGGGCCCGGACGGCGGCGACGGCGGTCGCGGTGGCTCCATCCATCTCCGCGTCGACGCGGGCCAGACGGCCCTCACGGACTTCCGCTACAAGCACCACTTCAAGGCCGCGGCCGGCGGCAGGGGCGAGCGGGCCCGGCGCCACGGTGCGGCGGGTGACGACCTCGTCCTGACGGTTCCGCCGGGGACCGCCGTCCTCGACGACGAGACCGGCGCATTGATCGCGGATCTCGTCGCCGTCGGCCAGACCGCCACGATCGCCCGCGGTGGCCGAGGCGGGCTGGGCAACACACACTTCAAGACGGCCACCCACCAGGCGCCGAAGCACGCCCAGAAGGGGCTCCCCGGGGAAGAGCGCTGGATCCGGCTGGAGCTCCGCCTGATCGCCGATATCGGGCTCGTCGGGCTGCCGAACGCGGGGAAGTCGACGCTGCTGGCCGCACTGACGGCGGCCCGGCCGAAGATCGCCGACTATCCGTTCACCACGCTCGAGCCGAACCTCGGCGTCCTGGACCTGGCGGGTCCGGATGGCACGGGTGCCGACGAGCGGCGGCCGACGATCGCCGACGTCCCGGGCCTGATCGAGGGTGCGTCGAGCGGTGCCGGCCTCGGCCACGCGTTCCTCCGCCACGTCGAGCGGACGCGGGTCCTGCTGCATGTCGTCGACGGCTCGGGACGCGACCCCGAGTGGGATCACGGGGTCATCCGCGAGGAGCTCCGCGCGCACGATCCGGCGCTTCTCGAGAAGCCGATCCTCGTGGTGTTCAACAAGCTCGACCGCCCGACGGCGGCCGAGGCGTGGCCCGCGTTCGAACGCGCCCGGCGCGCCGCCGGCGAGGACGTGGTCGCGATCTCGGCCGCCGACGGAACCGGTCTCGGGGCGCTGCGCGAGCGGATCGCCGACCTGCTCCCCGATGCCTCCGAGCTCGGCGCGCCGCCGGAGCCGGCCGGCGTCGTCGTGCATCGGATCGACGCGATCGGCGACGGGTTCACCATCGAGCGCGAGGGCGACGACGCGTTCCGCGTCCGCGGTCGGCGGATCGAGCGGATCGCGGCCCAGACGAACTTCGACGTCGAGGAGTCGGCGGAGCGGTTCCAGCGCGACCTCGCCCG
>DASSMI010000237.1:0-7369 GCA_035688935.1 Candidatus Limnocylindrales bacterium
ACACGCCCGACATGCGGACCTATTACCCCACGAGCGTGATGGAGACCGGCTACGACATCATCTTCTTCTGGGTCGCCCGGATGATGATGCTCGGCGAGTGGCTGACCGGGCTGCCACCGTTCCACACGGTCTACCTGCACGGAATCGTGCGCGACCCGTACGGCGCCAAGATGTCGAAGACGAAGGGCAACGTCGTCGACCCGCTCGCGGTCATGGCCGACGCCGGCGCCGACGCGCTCCGATTCGCGCTCATGCACGGAGCCACGGCCGGCCAGGACCAGCGGTTCGGGCCGCAGAAGCTCGAGCTCGCGAGGAACTTCGCGAACAAGCTCTGGAACGCCGCTCGGTTCGTGCTGGGAGCTCGGCCCGCCTCGCTTCCGGCGGACGCACGCCGCCCGGACGCGGGCTCCGAGGACGTTCTCGGCCCGCTCGAGCGCTGGATCAGGTCGCGGGCAGCCGCGACCGTCGCGGCGGTCGACCGCGGGATCGCCGAGTACCAGTTCGGCGAGGTCACCCGGGCGCTCTACGACGGGATCTGGTCGGAGTTCTGCGACTGGGGGATCGAGCTGGCGAAGGTCCGGCTCGCCGATGAATCGCTGCCGGCCGGGGCGCGCGAGGCGACATGGTGGACGCTCGTCGACGCGCTCGACACGTACGTCCGGCTCCTCCATCCGGTGATGCCGTTCGTGACCGAGGCGATCTGGGAGGCCCTGCCGCACCGGGCCTCGGATCCGGAGCTCCTCATCGTGGCCCGCTGGCCGTCGGCGGGCGCCGGCGACGAGGCGGTCGATCGCGGGATCGGCGAGGTGATCGAGACGGTCGTCGCGATCCGCAACGCGCGGGCCACGGCGGACGTCCCGGCCGCCGCCTGGCTCGAGGTCCAGATCGCCCCGCCGCCATCGTCGAGCGCGCTGTTCGAGGAGCTCGCGCCGGCCATCGAGCGACTGGCGCGTGCTCGACCGCTCCGGCTCGTCGACGCGCCGACCGGGCTCGCCCGGCCCGCCGGTGCGCTCGACGTCGTCCTGCCCGGCGGCGTCGAAGCGACGATCCTGCCCGCCGCCGCAGCGTCCGATGGCCGCGACCGCGGCCGGCTCGAGAAGGAGCTCGCCGAGGCCGAGGGCCACCTCGCCGCGGCGCGCGCCCGGCTGGCGAACGCCGCGTTCACGGAGAAGGCACCGGCTGCGGTCGTCCAGGGCGCCCGGGAGCGCGAGGCCGAGCTCGCGGCCCAGGTCGAGCGCCTGAAGGACCGACTCGCGAGCTAGATCGCCTCGAGGTCCGCGACGACCGGCCAGTGATCCGAGGCGTCGCCCGTCTCGACGGCGACGCGGCACGTGCGCACGCCGAACCCACGGACGCGGACGTGGTCGATCGGGAGGGGGCCGCACGACCGCCGGCGGGCGTCGCCGGCCGGGACGCCGATCCCGGCAAAGGCGTCGATGAACCCGTCGCCCGCGAGCGCCGCCAGCTCCGGCGCGTCGATCGGGGCGTTGAAGTCGCCCGTCAGGATCGCCGGGCCGGCATCGCTCCGGTCCGCCAGCTCGCGCGCGAGCGCGGCCGCTTGGGTCGCGCGCTGCGCCCGCCCGATGTACGTCAGGTGGGCGGTCGCGACGGTGACGTCACGGAACCGGCCGCCGACGATGCAGCGCGGCTCGCGGTGGCCCGGCTCGGCGTCGCCGTACCGGACGCCGATCAGCGGATGCGGCCCGCCGCGGTGGGGATCCACCGCACCGTCGAGCTCGACGACGTCGTCGTCCGAGGCCCGCGGAAGCCCCAGCGCGAAACCGTCCGCGAGCGGCTCTCGGCTGAGGATCGCGTTGCCCCAGCTCGCCATTCCGATGGCGCGTCCGGTCTCGGGCTCGACGAGGGGGAACGCGTGGACTGCCGCGTATCGGACGTGGCGACCGGTCAGCCGGGCCAGCTCGGCCGGCTGGTCGATCAACCGGCCGTCCGGCGTCAGGACCGCCACCTCCTGGAGCGTCGCGATGTCGGGGTCCAGGTCGCGGATCATCGCCCCGATCCGCTCCAGCCGGTCGTCGCGGACGTGCCGCCACCAGGCCGGCGGGAACGGCTCGCCCGGGCCGATCGCGGCGCGGATGTTCCACGTGACGACGCGAAGACGCGCCGGCGGAGCCGGCGCGTCAGGCACGGGGCGGGGACGGGGAGCGGCTACTTGACCGAGCCCGCGAGCAACCCCTGGACGAAGTACCGCTGGAGGCTGAAGAACACGGCCAGCGGGACGAACATCAGGAGGAACGCCGACGCTGCGAGCAGATGCCACTCGGTGCCGTACGTCCCGAGCAGCGTCGTGATCTTGACGGTCATCGGCAGGTTCGCGCCGTTGCCCACGAAGATCAGGGCCATCAGCAGATCGTTCCAGACCCACAGGAACTGGAAGATCCCGTAGGCGGCGATCGCCGGCACGGACAGCGGGACGACGATCGTGCGGAAGACCCCGAACGTCGACGAGCCGTCGATCCGCGCCGCCTCGATCAGGTCACGCGGCAGCGTGATGAAGAAGTTCCGCAGGAGGAACACCCCGAACGGGATGGCGAACGCGGTGTGCGCGAGCCAGATCCCGATGAAGCCCTGGGTCAGCTGGAACGGCCGGAACAGCTGCTGGAGCGGCAGGAACGCGACCTGGACCGGGACCATCATCAACGCCACGATCACGAGGAAGATCGTGTCCCGGAACGGGAACCGGAGCCACGAGAACGCGTATGCCGCGAACGAGCAGACCGCGAGCGGGAGCAACGTCGACGGCACCGAGATGATCAGGCTGTTGATGAACGACTGGCCCATGCCCGCCGCGTTGAGGACCTGGCTGTAGTTCTCGATCGTGAACCGGAGGGTCCCGAGGACCTCCCACCAGCCGGTCGACTGGATGTCGGTCCGCGGCCGGAACGAGGTGATGAGCAGGCCGATCGTCGGGGCCAGCCAGATCACCGCGACGATGCCCAGGAAGATGTGGATCGGCGTCCGGTTCAGGGCGCGGATGATCCGCGCGCTCGTGGTCTCCTCGGAGCGGGTGGCCAGCCGCTCGCTGGCGACGTTCGTGCTCATCTAGACCACCGCCGAGCTGCGGAAGCGCCGGACGTTGAAGATCATCACCGGGATCAGCAGCGCCAGCATGATCACGGCGACCGCGGCGGCCTTGCCGAACTGGCCGGCCGAGAAGTTCTGCTTGTACATCTCGAACGCGATCACCCGGCTGGCGTCACCCGGCCCGCCCTGGGTCATGACGTACGGGATGTCGAAGAGCTTGATCACGTTGACGATCAGGGTCACGGCGAGAACCGAGATCGGCAGGCTGACCATCGGGACGATGATCCGCCAGAAGATCTGGAGCTCGTTGGCGCCATCCGTCCGGGCCGCCTCGAGGATCTCGGTCGGGATGCCCTTGAGGGCGGCCGAGAGGATCACCGTGGCGAAGCCGGTCGAGCCCCAGATGCCCACCGCGATCAGAGCGGCGTTCACGAACGTCGGGTCGCCCAGCCACGACACGGGGCCCAGGCGGATCACGCCGAGCAGGGCGTTCAGCAGCCCGACGTGCGGGTCGAGCGCGTAGACGAACGTCCAGATGACGCTGAGGGCCGTCGCCGCGATCGCCATCGGGAGGAAGACGATCGCCTTGATGATCGACTCGTAGCGGACCCGCATCGCGATCACCGCGATGATCAGCCCGAAGAGGATCACGAACCCGGTGTAGAACACCATCCACAGGATGTTGTTGATGATCGAGCCCACGAACGAGGGCGTCTGGAACAGGTCGATGTAGTTCTGGAACCCGACGATCCGGGTGAACTCCCCGCCGAGCCCGCGGTCGATGCTCATCCGGAGCGTCGAGATCACCGGGTAGACGTGGAAGATCAGGATCAGGAGGAGCGCCGGCCCGAGGAACAGGAGGACGGTCGGCCAGCCGGTCCGCTCCGTCCGCGCGCCGCGGCCGGTCTTCGGCGGCGCGACGACTGCTGGCGTTGCCGTCATCGTGCGGAAATCCTCCGTGCCGTGAAGATGGAGCGGCGCGGACGAGCGGGTCGCTCGTCCGCGCCGGATGGTCGCTAGTGGCCGGAACGGCTCACTTCTCGTCCGCCCAGGCCTTCTTCACCCCATCGTTGAAGGTGCTCAGGAGCCCGGTGGTGTCCTGGCCCTGGATGACCTTCTGGAGCATCGCCCCCATGTCGGGAGCGCCGGCCGGCAGCGTGTCGGAGCCGTCGTAGACGACCGCCGAGGCGCCTGCCACCTGGGCAGCTTCCTTCTTGGCCAGCTCGTTCGGATATGCATCGGCGCCGACGGCCTTGACCGGCGAGATGATCGCGCCCGTCTTGGCCCACGCCGTGCCCGAATCGACCGTGGTCATGAACTGGATGAACTCCTTGACGCCGGGCTTGGTCGTCAGCGCCGCGATCTCGTCGCCGCCGATCTCCGCCGCCGTGTCGCCGGAGCCGCCGAAGGTCGGGAACCCGAACCAGTCGATCGTCTCACCGATCTTGAGGTCCTTGTTCGTCTGGCCGGTCGCGATGCCGCCGACGAAGCCACCCTCGTAGTACATCGCCGCGCTCGGGTTGGTCCCGAACGCCTGGGCGATGCCGTCCGTGAAGGCCACGCCGAGGGCGCCCGTGATGCCGCCCGGGACGTTCTTGTCCGTGATGACTTCCTTCATCGTGTCGAGCGCCTTCTTGACCGTCGTGTCAGTCCAGTCGCCGTCTGCGCTGAAGAGCTTCTTGTACGCGTCCGGGCCGTTCTGGCGGAGATAGATCTCCTCGAACCAGTCGGTGAGGGTCCACGAGTCCTTCGCGCCGAGCGCGAGCGGGGTCGCGGTGCCCTTGCCCTGGAGCGTGGTGATCACGGACTTCAGGTCGTCCCAGCTCTTGGGAGCGCTGGCGCCGGCCGCCTTGAACGTGTCCGGCCGATACCAGAACGTGCTCTTCGAGTTGAACTTGACCATGATCCCGTAGAGCTCGCCGTCGACCTTGCCCGGATCGAGGATTCCGGGCGGGTAGTTGCCTTCCAGGCTCGCGGGATCGATCCCGAGCTCCTTGATGCTCTTGATGCCCTTCGAGCGGGCGAACTGCCGGAGGAACCCGAGCCCCGGCATGATCGCGACGTCCGGCGGGCTGCCGCTCGTGATCTTGCTCTGGAGGACCGTCGCGTAGTCGGTCCGCTGGGCCTCGTAGTTCGCGGTGTTGCCGGTCTTCGCCTTGAACTCGTCAAGGACCTTCTGGAAGGATTCCTGCTCGCTGCCGCCCCACAGGGACGTCACCGTGATCGTCGCGCCGGTGGTGCCACCGCCGCCGCTGCCGCCGGGTGCCTGCGAGCCTCCGCCACCACACGCCCCGACGATGAAGATCGCCGCGAGCGGCAGGGCGAGAATCCGCGGGAACTTGGCCATCGGCCTCCTCCTCCTGGCTGACGGTTGCGTCCTGCGCGGCCCGATGGCCGCATCGCCCGTCAGACGAGTTCCCACTCCGCGTGGGTGAACAGCCCGGCCATCAGCCGGGTCGAGGTCGACGACGATCGAACGTCCCGACGACGGATGCTCCCTGGTGGTCGGTGAACCGGTCCGGGCAGGGAACGGGTCGCCTGGTCGATCGAGCGTGTCGCCGCGCCGGATCGTGCCATCCGAGGCCGAGACTAGCGGCGCGTTCTCGGCGGTGTCAACGTTACAGCGATCTCGCATGAGCGCGCTCAGGCCGAGGTCGCGCGAGGCTCCAGCCGGACGGTCCGGATCTCCCAGGCCCCCAACGGGATCGACAGCGATCCATCGGGATCGATCGAGAGCTCGCGACCGGGCCGGCCGAGGAGATCGACGTCCCGGGCCGCCGCGAACGGACGGCCGCCGATCCGCGCCTCCGTCGGCGTGTCGGTGAGCGCGACCACGCGGAGCTCGAGCGCGGATCCGCGACGTCGGAGCGCCGACAGGACAACGCCGCGGCCGTCGATCGTGAGGCCCGGAACCGCCGCCTCGGCGACCGCCGACGGAGCCGCGCCGGCCGTCCCGGCCGTGGTCACGAAGGGAAGCCGGTAGGACTCGGCCGCCTCGACGACGCCGGCGTCCTCCCATGAGCCCGCATGGGGCATGACCGCGAACGTGAACGTCCACGGCCCCACGAGCTGGGCGTCGGGCACGGGGACCTCGGGTCCCGCCGGATCCTCGCGGAACGGGTTCTCGTTCCGGCTGATCAGCCCGGTCGAGCGCAGGACGGTCAACGCGAGCTCGCGGCCATCGACGAGCTCGTACTCGGTGACGTGGTCGAGCAGGATCGTCGCGCCGGCCGCGTGGACGAACGAGGCGGCGGGCGCGGTCGCGATCGGAACCTCGCCGTGGCCCGCCTCGACCGTCAGGCCGCGCTCGACGACGGCGAACTGACCCTCGGCCGCGGACCGGTCCGTCGCCGCGGGGAGCGGGAGATGCCACCGGACGCGATGATCGCGGGCGGGGTTCGTGAACGCGACCCGGACCCGGACGAACGGCTCGCCCGCGCGGAGCTCGAGGGCCGTCGAGACCTCGACGGGGGCCGTCACGGCGCTTCGTGCGGCGCCGCCGGCGGCGAGGCCCACGGGCCAGTCATAGCGGGCGACGATCTCGAGCCTGCCGCGGAGCGGCCCCGTCGCCGTCGCCGCGACGACGACGACGCTCGGCCGGTCGATCCGGGCGTCGTCGGCGGGCGGCCCGTAGTTGTACGTGTCGCCGAAGTCGCCGCCGTCGACGATGCGGCCGGCGCCGGCCAGCTTGACGCCGCCACCCTCGATCGTCAGCGTGCCGGCGTCATCGACCGTGGCCGAGACGAGCCCGTTCCGGATCGAGCGCTCGTCCACGACGACCGGCTGACGGACGAACGCGGCATCGCCGCCGGCTTCGACGGCCCGGACCGAGCTCGCACCGAGCGCCGGCGCGGGAACCGCGGCGAGCAGGCGGCGACGATCGCCGCGCACGACCACGACCTCCCACGGCTCGTCGGGCGACCCGGCGACGGCCGCCGCGACCGCGTCCAGGATCGAGTCGACGTCGAACTCCGGCGATGCGGCCGGGTCGTCCATGCGCAGCGTGAGGCGCGCCGTCGTGCCGTCGCGCTCGATGGTGTGGCCGTCGAGCGAGTGCCCGAACAGCTCACGGCCGTGGAGCCGCCGGGCGAACAGCTCGGGGACCTGCCTTCCGGTCAGCTGCAGGCGGCGCAGGACCGTCTCGGGTCGCTCGACCAGCTGCGTCGGCAGCCGCTCGCCGCCGGGGACCTCGAGCTCGACCGATTCCCACGCCGCCGGCACGTCGAGGTCGATCTCGACGAGGTCGACGCGATCCCGCGGCGACGGATTCACGACGAGGACGCGGCCGCGCGGCGTGGATTCGGCGAGCGGCCGGATCGCGGCCGCG
>DASSMI010000238.1:0-7616 GCA_035688935.1 Candidatus Limnocylindrales bacterium
GTCATCGCGATCGTCTGGTTGAGGTTGACGCCCATCAGCTGGGCTGCCTGCTGGTCCTGCGCCGTCGCGCGCATCGCCCGCCCGAGACGGGTCCGACTGACGAACGTCTGGAGGACGTACATCAGGAGCAGCGCGACGACGAAGATGAAGACGTTCAGGTATCGGATCTGGGCGCCGAGCACGGTGAACGAATCACCCGGGAAGATCTGGGGCACGGGCCGGTCGCCGGTTCCCACGATGATCTGCACGACGTTCTGGAGGATCAGCGACATCCCGATCGCCGTGATCAGGGGGGCGACGCGCGGTGCGTGCCGGAGCGGCCGATAGGCGAACCGCTCGATCGCCATGTTGATGATCCCCATCACGGCCATCGCGACGGCGAACGTGATGAGAAGGATCACGCCCAGGAGCGGGATGTTCGAGACGACCGCCGACTGGTTCAGCCCGATCGCGTGGAGGAACGGGTCAGACGTCAGCGTCCAGAGGCCCACGAACGAGCCGACCATGAACACGTCGCCGTGGGCGAAGTTGATCAGCTCGATGATCCCGTAGACCATCGTGTAGCCGAGCGCAACGAGGGCATAGATCGCGCCCAGGGTGAGCGCGTTCGCCGTCTGCTGGGCCGCCGTCGTCTGGGCCTTGCTGAACGCGTTCGGGTCCGTCGCCGCGTTGGCGAGGGTCAGGAACAGCGTCAGGACTAGGTAGTAGAGGACGACCCCGATCAGGCTGAAGCCCACCAGGCGGAGCCGCCGCAGGAGCGTTGGGTTCGATGCCGGGGACGCTGACTGTGCGACGGTCGTCACGAGGTCCCTTCTTCCTGCAGCACTGGCTCAGGGGCTTCGATGAACAACGAGGCCGGGGATCGCTGGATCCCCGGCCTCGGGCTGCGGTCTCGCTACTTGGCGAAGTCGAGCTGGGACTTGAAGACCCAATCCTTCGTCGCCGGGTCGTAGCCGTAGAACGAGATGATCTTCTGGCTGGTGTCGCCGTTCGCGTCGAACTTGAACGAGCCGATGACGCTCGTGTACGTGATCGACGGGTCGACCGCAGCCGCGCGGACCTTCTCGCGGAGCGTCTTGAGGTCCGGCTGATCGCCGGCCCGCTTGATGGCGTCGAGGACGACCTGCGCGCAGGCGTAGCCCGTCGCGCTGTAGCCGGTCGGATCGGCGCCGTAGGCCGCCTTGTACTTCGCCGCGAACTCGGCTCGGCCCGGGTAGTCGCCGACCGCCGCCGCCGTCGCGAACGCGTTCGTCGCGTCGTCGCCGGCGAGGTTGAGGAAGCTGTCCTTGGTGGCGCCGGAGCCGTCGTAGATGCCGTCCGGGCCGATGAACGGAACGTCCTTCATGCCGGCCGCGACGGCCGCCTTCAGGATGCGCGCGCCACCGGTCGCGGTGACACCACCGAAGTAGATGGCCTCCGGGCTCTTGGCCGCAGCGGCCGTCAGGATCGCGCTGTAGTCGGTGGTCGACTTCGGCACGCCGTCACGGGCGACGGTCGTTCCGCCGTTGGCCTCGAGGTACTTCTGGAAGTTGTCCGCGATGCCCTTCCCGAAGGTCTCGGTGTCGTCGATGATGTAGACCTTCGTCTTCTTCAGGGTCTCGAGGATGTACTTGGCCGCGGCCGGGCCCTGGTTGTCGTCGGTCGTGACGACGCGGACGTAGTTGATCCGGTCCGGGAACTTGGACCGGACGTCCTTCGCGCCGAACTCGGGCTTCGTGAGGCCCTCGTTCGTGTTCGCGGGCGAGCACTGGAGCAGGCCCGCCTCGTTCGAGATCGGGATCTGGACCTTCGCCACGCTGGAGTTCTGCGGGCCGATGACCGCGATCACGTTCTGGTTCGCGACGATCGCGCTCATGTTCTGCGCGCCCGTCTGCGGATCGTGCGCGCCGTCCTTCGCGTCGTCGTAGATGACCGACTTGGGGATCTCGACCTTGTAGTTCCCGGCGACCCCGCCGGCGTCCTTGATCGCCAGCTGGATGCCGTTGATGACCGGCTGCGTCGCTGCGAGCTCGCTGCCCTGCTGGGGGAGCTCGATCGCGATGTTCACGGTTCCCTTCGAGCCGCCGCCGCTGGTGCCTCCCTGGCTGCAGCCGGCGAGCACGAGGACGCCGATCCCGGCGATCGCGCCAACCTGTCGGAGCTTCATGCACCTTCCTCCTCAGACGCCTTGTCGATCGGTGGCCCCGATCGACCTCGGTCGGCGCCTCCTCCACATCGTCCCGGCCCCGCTCCTCGGCGCTCATCCGGTGTCCGTCTGGCCCGTCCCCGCGGTCGGTCGACCCGAGGGTCGAGGCGGTCGGAGGGAGCGAGCCCCGGTACGTGACGGACGGCGCGCAGAACGCTGGCTCGGGCGGCGCGCAGGTTGCCGCCGAAGCGATGCCGTATCATAGACATCGGCGGACCGAATGCAACACCGGTCGACGCGACCCCGGGGCGTGGCTGTCGAGCCTCTCGCTCGCCCTCCCGCGAGGTCCCGTCGCGGTCCTGCGGAACGGTCGGCTCCCGATCGGCCAAGTGGCGAGACCCGCCGCTCCGGTCGACCGCACGAGGTGCCTCCGCCCGCGTGGAATACCTGATCCGGCCCGCACGCATCACGGACATCGAACGCATCGTCGCGTTGAGCGGCGCGTCCGTTCGAGCGTCCGCGAAGGGCGGCGCGCTGGACTCGGGAGACCTGCTCCGACAGCTCGTCTACCTCCCGCAGGCCAGCATCTTCATCGCCGAGGCTCGGCGCGAGGTGGTCGGAGGTGCGGTTCTCGCGCTCCGACCGTCCGTCCGGGCGGGTGGCTTCGTCGGCGCCGTGGACCTCATCGTGGTCGATCCCGACCACGATGCGGATCGCGTCACCGATGCGCTGCTCGAGGAGATCCTCCGCTCGGCGCGGAACAAGGGATGCAGCGTCGTGGAAGCGGCGCTGCCGGACGATCCGGTGGAGCGGACCCGCCTGGAACGTCACGGATTTGTCGAAGCTGGTCCGCGGGCCGAGTGCCCGGTGGCTGCGGTCGGCGCCGCCGGAGGCAGGGGCCGGAACTAATCGGGTCGTCACGGCAGCGCCCCCGCGCCGACGACCCGTCCTGATCATCTGAGGAGTCAAGGTGGGCAAGAACGTCGCCGTCTTCGTGGACGTGGCGAACATCTTCTATGCGGCCAAGGCGGCCGGCACGGACATCGACTACGTCACGCTGCTGAAGGCGGCCACCGCCGGACGTGACTTCGTCCGCGCGTATGCCTATACGGGGCTGGACCCGGAGAACGAGAACCAGCGCAACTTCCACGCGTTCCTCGCGCGGAATCATTACAAGGTCGTCAGCAAGGACATCCGCAAGTACGGCGACGGCAAGGTCAAGGCGAACCTCGACATCGAGCTGGTCGTCGACCTGATGAAGACCGCGCGGAACCTCGACGTCGCGATCGTCGTGTCCGGCGACGGCGACTTCGCCCCGGCGATCCGGGCGGTCCAGGAGATGGGCGTCCGCGTCGAGGTCATCAGCTTCCGCGGCAACACCTCGAGCGACCTCATCGACGTCGCCGATCTGTTCACCGACATCACGCAGCTCGCGCGCGTCGACAAGACGTCGTCGCGGAGCGGGCGTCGGGTGGCCGGCGACGACGAGGACCTGTCGATGACGGAGGTCCCCGACAAGCAGACCGAGGGTTCGACCCAGCGTGGTCGACGCGGACGTGGACGGGGCCGGGCCGGAGAGGCCGAGCCGGTGGCCGCATCGGGGTCGCGGCGCTCGGGCGGCCGCACCCGCTCGTCGACCGCGCCTGGCGGTGCGCCGACCAGCGACACCGTCGACGCCGGCAACGGCACGATGACGATCCTGCCCGGCGAGAAGCTCTCGCGCGTCGCGGCTTCGTCGGCCGCGCCCGCTCCGGGTGCCGAGGATCTCGACGAGGAGGCGACCCCGTTCGACGCCGCCTCCGGCGACGACCCCGGGCGGGACGACGCCGACGGTGAGGCGGACGGCGACGGGCGCCGGCGCCGGCGCCGCCGTGGCGGTCGCGGTCGCGGCCGCGGTCGCGGCCGGGAGGGCGAGGGCGTCGTGGCCGACGAGGCCGCGCCGTCCGGCGGCTTCGAGGAGGACGAGGAGGACGTCGCGCCCGCGCCGCGCGGCCCCCGGACGACGCCGTTCGGCTCGGTCTGGGACTCGCAGATCGGCACGCCGGCCACCGCCCGCGGACCCGTCGAGCCGCTCGGCGACGACGAGGACTTCGACGAGCCCGAGATCCCGGAGTACCTGATCGCCGAGCAGCGCCGCGGGCGCGGCAACCAGGGCGGCCGGGGCAACCAGGGTGGTCGCGGTGGCGGCCGGGGGCGCGGCGCCTACAACGCGGCCATCGAGCGCGAGCGCTACGGTCGGGGCGGAGGCGGCGGCATCAACCGCTATCCGGACGTCAGCGGGCGCCAGGGCGGCGGCCGCGGCGGACGCCAGGAGAGCGGGTATGCGCGGCAGGACGCGGGGTACTCGCGCGGATCGGGCGGCGATCGGTTCGATCGGCCCGCGCCGCGTTCGGGTGACCCGTGGAGCGAGGTTCCGCCGGAGCTCGAGGAGATGCTCCGAGCGCAGCTCGCCCAGTCCGGCAAGGCCGGCCGGCCGAGCGACCGCGGCGCGTCCCGGATCGAGGACGCCGCCGCGTCCGGCGAGATCGAGACGATGACGCTCGACACGGTCGAGGCGACGCCCTTCGACGCGGCTCCGGCACCGGCCGAGGCGCCGAAGCGGCGGACCGCCACGCGACGGAAGTCCGGCCCGGCCGAGACGCCGCCGGCCGAGGAGACGTCGCCGTCGGCGACGACCGACGACGCGGTGGCAGCGCCGAAGCGACGGACCACCCGCAAGAAGGCGGCCGACGACGCGGCATCGCCGGATCCCGCGGCAGCCGCCGACGCGCCCGCGACGAAGCCTCGCGCGACCCGCTCGCGGAAGGCCGCGACGGCGAGCGAGGCCGACGCGACGGACGCGGCGGCCAGCGCGACCGACGAGGCCGCGGCGCCCAAGCGTCGGACGACCCGCAAGAAGGCCGAGCCGGCCTGATCCGGGCCGGGCGGTCGCTCGATCGGGTCGCTTCGGCATGAGCGCGACCGCGAGCGGCTCCGCGCCGATGGCTTCCGAGCCGTCCGATTCCTCGCCCGGGACGGCCGAGCCGGCCGTTCGGAGCGGCGCGTTCCGCACGCGCGGGCACGATCGGGCGGTCGCGTCCGTGCGATCGATGCTCGCTCGTGGCGTGCCGCACGCGATCGTGATCGGCGGCCCACCGGGCATCGGCAAGACGACGCTGGCGCTCGATCTCGCGGCGGGTCTGCTCTGCGACGATCCCGACCCGACCGTCAGGCCGTGCCGGGGCTGTCGCGGCTGCCGCCTCGTGGAGCGCGACCGCCATCCCGATCTCCATCGCTTGTCGCCGGCCGGACCCGGCGACCAGATCCGTATCGGAAGTCGCGAGCGACCCGAGGACGGCACGGTCCGACGCCTCGCCGCGGACCTCGTCCTCCTCCCGGTCGAGGGGGGCGCCCGCGTCGCGATCGTCGAGCGAGCGGATCGGCTCACGGACGACGCGCAGACGGCGCTCCTCAAGACGCTCGAGGAGCCGCCGGCCGGGGTCACGATCGTCCTCTGTGCCGACGACGAGGACCGCTTGATGCCGACCGTCCGCTCGCGGGCCGCCAGGATCCGGCTGGGTCCGGTCGCGGTTCGCGACGTCGAGCGGATCGTGACCGACGCCGACGCGGCGGACGCACCGTCGGCCGCGCGTCTGGCGCGCCTCGCCGGCGGTCGACCGGGCGCGGCGCTCGTCCTCGCCCGCGCCCCGGAGGCCGTGGCGGCCCGCGACGAGATCGCCCGGACGCTGCTCGATCTCCTGTCCGGCTCGCCGTGGGTGCGGCTCGCGGCCGCCCGCGACCTCACGGCGAAGGCGACCGAGATGAGCCGATCGCTCGATCGAGCGGCCCGGGCCGGCACGGAGCCGGAGGCAGCCGCCCCCGCGAGGCGTGCGCGTCGCGGGCCGTCCGTCGCCGCTCCGGTCGGTTCCGACCCGGGCGGGCCCGCGGTTGGGTCGACCGGCGACGAGGACGCCACGGATGACGGCGCCGACGGCGACGCGACCGGCGGGGGGCTCTCGGCCTCCGCGGCCGACCGCAGGCGTGCGGCGATGAGCGTCGTCTCGCTGTGGCGCGAGGTCGCCCGCGATCTCGTCGTGACGGGCCTCGGCGCGGAGCGGCAGGTCCACGACCCCGCGCTCCTCGATGACCTCCGATCCGCCGCGACGGCGCTCGGGCCGGACGCCGGCGTGCTCGTCGGCGAGTTCCTGGGGCGGCTCGACGTCGCCGGCGAGCTGCTCGAGGCGAACGTCCGACCCGAGCTCGTCCTCGACAGCCTCCTGCTCGGCTGGCCGCGGATCCCGGCCCGATGACGCGAACGCCCCGGGACGGGGCCATCCGGCTCGATGCGACGGTGCGAGGCCGGGTCCAGGGCGTGGGGTTCCGGTACTACGTCGTCAAGCGTGCGACCGAGCGGGGCCTCACGGGCTGGGTCGCGAACGAGCCGAGCGGCAACGTCCGCTGCGTCGCCGAAGGGCCGGTCGAGGCCATCGACCAGCTCGAGGAGGTGCTCCGGCGCGGCCCGATCGGCGCGGTCGTCGACGACGTCAGCGTCGTGCGGATGCCGGCGACCGGTGAGTTCGGCGGGTTCAGCGTTCGCTCGGGCGGTCACGCGGGCGACTGACGGAGCGCGCCGCCGCGCGGTGGCCCGTCGCGGCGGTCGGAGGCGGTGCGTCCCGGAACCGGAGATTCGTCGGGTCGGTACCTTCGCCGCGCTCGACCGGGACATCCTGCCGATGCGCTCGTGCGACGCGGTCCGCGATCGTTCAGCGTGATGGAGTCCCAGTCGTCCCCGGTCGCCCCCGAGTCCGTCGAGCCCGGACCCTCCATCGCCGAGGACCTGCCGGAGCTGTACCGGTCGATCCTCGAGCGAGTCGCCGAGCTCGAGCGGATCGGCGCGCGCCGCGAAGCCGGTCGCCTGCGTGCGGCCGCGACCCGCGTCTACTCCGAAGCCTGGGACGAAGCGGCCCGACGCGAGCTGTCGAATCTGCTCGCGCGCGCGGACCGCGAGATCGCCGCCGGGGAGCGGCCGCGGAGCTGGTGGCTTCGCTGGAGGTCTGTTCCCGCCCGCTGACGGCCGCGTATCGTGAGCGCGTGAAGCGATTCGTCGGCTACCTCGGGCTGGTCCTCTTCCTTGGCGGTACCGCCCTTCGGCTTCTCGAGCCGGGGACTCCGGTCGGAGGCTCGTCAGGATCTCGTGCGGTCGCAACCCTGGCAGCCGTGATCGGATTCGCGATGGTCGTCGCCCGTCTCGGTGATCTCGCCGCGAACAGCGACCAGCTCCGGGAGCGCGTCCTCGCCCGGATCGTGCTCGTGGGGACGTTCATGGTGTTCTTCGGGCTCGCCTTCCTCGGCGTCGCGTTGCTGCTCAGCACGCCCGGGACGGCCTAGGGATCCGCCGACCTAGACTTCGGCCGTGGATCTCCCATCGATCGTCACGGTCGGCGACGCGATCGCGGCTGCTCGACCCGCCTACGAGGCGCTCGGTGCCCTCGCCGAGGACGTCGAGGACGAG
>DASSMI010000239.1:0-4426 GCA_035688935.1 Candidatus Limnocylindrales bacterium
CCCAGCCCGGCGCCGAGGAGGCCGCCGAGCCCGAGCGCGAGCAGTCCCTGGATCGTGTGGAACCCGGCGCCGAGCTTGTCCGACCACGGGTCGAGCCAGGTCCGGATGCGGGTCAGCTGGTAGTCGTGGAGCCCCACGGACAGCAGCACCGCGAACGCGGCCGCGCCGATCGCGAGGAGGTGGACGATCCGGCCGCCGGCCAGGAAGAACATCGTGACCGCCGTCAGGCCGATGACCATCGTCGTCCCGAGGTCGGGCTCCTTGAAGACGAGCGCGACGATGGGGCCGACGATCACCAGGAACGGGACCGTCCCGGCCCAGAAGCCCTTGATCCGGAGTCCGCGCTTCGCCGCCCAGTGGGCGAGGTAGATGATCATCGCCAGCTTCGCCAGCTCGGCTGGGTGGACCGCCGGCAGCGGGCCGACCTGCAGCCAGCGTGCCGAGCCGCCGACCTCGATCGCCCGGATCGGTCCGGTCGCCGGAAGGACGAGGAGGAGCACGAGCGTCGCGGCCGCGGCGACGAACAGCGGGACCGAGATGAACCGGAGGTAGCGATAGTCGAGGCGCATCGCCGCGAACAGGGCGATCAGGCCCAGGCCGGCCCAGGCGATCTGCGGGCCGACGACCGCGAGCGTGTCGTCGCTGGCGAGATACGCCTTCATCGCCGAGCTCGAATAGACCATCAGGATCCCGATCGCCGTCAGCGCGACGACGATGACGAGGATCGACCAGTCCGCCTGGTGGCGGTCGCGGTTGAGCGCCGTCGCCTTCTGACGAGCGGGCGTCCGGCGCGTCGCGGCGTCGCCGGCGGGCGGCGGCGTCCCGCGCAGCGCCCCGCGACCGAGGCCGCGCGTGGCCGGGAGGGCGGTGCTTCGGGCTCCCGTCATCCGGGCTCCGGTCATCGATCCCTCCTCTCGGCGCGCTCCGCGGCGAGGGCCGCGACCGCGTCCTTGAACGCCCGTCCGCGGGCGGCGTAGTCGACGAACATGTCGAAGCTGGCGGCGGCCGGGCTGAGGAGCACGGTCGCAGGCGCGGGCACCGCGGGGCCCAGCGCGTCGCGGGCCATCGCGTCGGCGGCGCGAACCGCCTCGTCGAGGGTGGCGGTGTGCTCCGTCCGCGCGAGCCCGGCCGCCCGGAACCGCGCGCCGAGATCGGGACCGCTCTCGCCGATGAGGACGGCACCGAACGCCCGCTCGGCCACGACGGGCGGGAGCTCGGAGAGGTCGACGCCCTTGTCGCGGCCGCCGGCGATCAGGACGATCGGCGGGTCGAAGGCGCGGAGCGCGGCGATGACCGCGTCGGGCTGGGTCCCCTGGGAGTCGTTGACGAAGCGGACGCCATCGATCGTCGCGACGGGCTCGAGCCGGTGCTCGACGCCCTGGAACATTGCCGCGGCTCGCCGGATGGCGTCCGGCGCCAGCCCGAAGAACAGCCCGACGGCCGCCGCGGCGAGCGCGTTCGAGAGGTTGTGGCGGCCCGGGATCGCGAGCTCGTCCACGGCCATGACGTCCGGTCCGCCGGCGTGCACGATGCGGCCGTCCACGACGCCGACCCCGCCCGGAGGCGGCTCCCCGATCCGATAGCGGATCACGCGCGCACGCGCGCCCGCCGCGTACCCGGCGACGACGGGATCGTCGTCGTTCAGGACGATCGCACCGTCCGGATCGACGAGCTCCGCGAGCCCGCGCTTGACGGCGCGGTACGCCTCGAGCGTCCCGTGCCGGTCGAGATGGTCCGACGTGACGTTCGTGTACACCGCGACATGGGTCCCTCGCGACAGCGTCGGCAGCTGCAGCTCGCTCAGCTCGATCACGACGCGGTCGTCGGGGCGCAGGTCCGGCAGCCGTTCCACGAGCGGGATCCCGATGTTCCCGCCGAGGATCGCCCGGTGCTCCGGATCGGCCGCGAGCACCGCGGCGATGAGCGACGACGTCGTCGTCTTCCCCTTCGTCCCGGTGACGCCGATCGTGACGGAGGGGCAGAGGCGGAGGAACAGGTCCGGCTCGGAGACGAGGCGCGGCCCGGTCGGGTCCGCGACGAGGGCCCGGAGGGCCGCCCGCAGCCGCGGCTCGGTCGTCGGGTAGTCCGGGTTGATCGAGGGGGACGTCGCGACGAGCGCCGCGCCGGCCCAGGCCGACGCCGGGTCGAGCTCGGGACCGAGGAGGAGGTCGACCGGGCGCCCCTCGAGCCCCTCGATCGACGCGTCGAGCTCCTCGCGCGAGCGGCCGTCGTACACCGTCACGCGTGCGCCGGCGTCGACGAGGAACCGCGCCAGCGCGATCCCGCTCCGGGCGAACCCCAGCACCGTGACCGGCCGGTCGTGGAGGGCACCGGCTCGGATGTCGTCGATCGTCAGGCGGTCGAGGTCGATCGGCGCCTCGGTCGTCATCGTTCGGCTCACGCGAGCTGCTTGATCGACGCGAGGAAGAGCGTCACGCCGAGGAGCCCGGCGAGGATCCCCACGATCCAGAACCGGAGGGTGATCTTCTCCTCGTCCCAGCCGGCCAGCTCGAAGTGGCCGTGGATCGGCGTGAACCGGAAGAGCCGCTTCCCGTTCGTCGCCTTGAAGTACGCCACCTGGAGGATCACCGAGCCTGTCTCGATGACGAAGATCAGCCCGATCAGCGGCAGCACGAGGATCTGGCCCGTGATCAGGGCGATCACCGCGAGGGTCGCGCCCATCGACAGGGAGCCCGAATCGCCCATGAACACCTGGGCCGGGTGGACGTTGAACCACAGGAATCCCAGCAGGGCGCCGATGAGGAGCGCGCACAGGAACGCCAGGTTCGGCTGCGCGGGGACGTTCAGCAGGGCGACGAGCAGGAACGCGACGAACGCGAACACGAGCGTCCCGCCGGCGAGCCCGTCGAGGCCGTCGGTGATGTTCACGCCGTTGCTCGCCGCGATGATCGCGAAGGCGGCGAACGTGACGTAGACGACCGGGTCGACGTGGACCGCGCCGACGAACGGCACGGCGATCTGGTCGATCCCGTACGTCCGCTGGATGAGGAACGCCGCCGCGACGGCGAACACGAGCTGCCAGATGAGCTTCTGGCGGACGCTGATCCCCTCGCCGGTCTTCGCGTTCAGGTAGTCGTCGAGCGCGCCGAGCAGGCCCACCCCGGCGAGCGTCCCGAGCGGCGCGTAGATCCCGCCCTCGGGTGGCCAGCGCAGGAGGAAGTACAGGGCGAGGACGACCGCGATGATCAGCACGCCACCTCCGGTCGGCGTCCCGTGCTTGATCGTGTGGGTGCCCGGCTCCTCGATCCGGATCTGCTTCGTGAAGCCGGTCGCCTGGAGGAGCCGGATGTACGGCGGCATGAGGATGACGACGATCGCGAACGCGAGGAGCACGCCCTGGATGAGCTCGATCCTCATCCGAGTGGTGCCTCGGTCGCCGCGGCGGTGGCGCCGCCGAGCGCGGCCGCCAGCTCGTCGACGAGGACATCGAGGCCAACGCCGCGCGACGCCTTGACGAGGACGACGTCGCCGGGCCGCAGGAGCTCGACGAGCCGGTCGCGCGCCGCATCCCGATCGGCGACCCGATCCACCGGAGCCGTCGTCGCGTCCGCGATCCCGCGGGCACCGTCCCCGACGACGACGAGCCGATCGACGACATCCGACGCGGCGACGCCCACTCGGCGATGGCCGTCCTCGTGGTCGTCGCCGAGCTCGAGCATCTCGCCGAGGACGGCGATCCGCCGGCCGGGGAGACCGGCGAGCAGCTCGAGCGCCGCGATCACGGCACCGGGCGAGGCGTTGTAGCTGTCGTCGACGATCGTCACGCCGCCGGCCGACACGAGATGCGCCCGATGCGGCGCGCTCCAGCCCGACGACAGGGAATCGGCGATGGCGTCGATCGGGATCCCGGCGGCGAGCCCGACCGCGGCCGCCGCGAGCGCGTTGTGGACGGCCATCCGGCCGAGGGTCGGGATCTCGACCGGCCGGCGACCGTCCCGAGTCTCCAGGTCGAACGCCATCCCGGCGACCCCGCGCGACTCGACGCGACCGGCGCGGACGTCGGCATCGTCCGCGAATCCGTAGAGGATGGACCGAGCCGCCGTCCGCGATGCCATCCGCCGGACCCGCTCGTCGTCGGCGTTCAGGACGGCCACGCCGTCGGCCGGCAGGGCCTCGACCAGCTCGCCCTTCGCCCGCTCGATCGCCTCGATCGTCCCGATTCGCGACAGGTGGACGGGCTGGACGGCGGTCACGACGCCGATCTCCGGCCGCCCGATGGCGGCCAGGTCGCGGATCTCGCCGCCCACGTACATCCCCATCTCGAGGACGGCCGCGCGATGCTCGGAGCCCAGGCGGAGCACCGTCAGGGGCAACCCGATCTCGTTGTTCAGATTGCCCTCGTTCTTCAGGGTCGGCATCGCGGCGCCGAGCACGGTGGCGACCGCCTCCTTCGTCGACGTCTTCG
>DASSMI010000240.1:0-10269 GCA_035688935.1 Candidatus Limnocylindrales bacterium
GGGCCGCCGTGACTCCCCGGACGCGCGCGATCGTCGTCAACTCGCCCCACAACCCCACGGGCAAGGTCTTCACCCGAGAGGAACTGGAGCTGATCGCCGCGCTCTGCCGCGAGCACGACCTCATCGCGTTCACCGACGACATCTACCAGCACCTCGTCTACGAGGGCGCGCACATCCCGCTGGCGACCCTGCCCGAGATGGCCGAGCGGACGGTCGCGATCGACTCGATGTCGAAGACGTACTCGGTCACCGGCTGGCGCGTGGGCTGGGTGATCGCGCCGCCGGACCTGACGGTTGGGGTCCGCCGGGTCCACGACTTCCTCACGGTCGGCGCCGCCGCGCCGCTCCAGCAGGCGGCGGTCGTCGGGCTCACGATGGCCGACCACTACTACGAGCGGCTCCTCGCCGACTACCGCGAGCGCCGTGACGTCCTCGTCCCGGCGCTCGAGGCGGCCGGGTTCCGGGTCCACCGCCCCGCCGGCGCGTACTACGCGATGACGGACATCCGCGACCTGACGGACGAGGACGACGTCGCCTTCGCGCGCCGGCTCATCCTCGATCCCGGCGTCGCGGCCGTGCCGGGCTCGTCGTTCTTCTCCCGGCGCGAGCTCGGCCGGACGAAGCTCCGATTCGCGTTCCCGAAGCGGCTCGACACGCTCCGCGCGGCGGCCGAGCGGCTCGCGAGCCTCGCGGCTACGCCAGCAGGGCGCTGAGGGCGGCTCGGCCCGCCAGGGCCGTGACGATCGCGACCGCGACGCTGGCCAGCGTTCCGAGGAGGTAGTACTCGGCGAACTCCCGGTCGTCGAGCTGGCGGAACCGGGCGAGCGTCTTGGCCGCGACCACGAAGCCGATCGCCGCATCCGTCCCGGTCAGGACGAACACGACGATCAGGAGTCGCTCGAGGACGCCGATCGTCGCGCCGACGCGTGCCGTCAGCCCGACCGGCCCGGGAAGTGGAGCCGCTTGGGCACGGTCCGCCGGTCGGTCGGGCTGTGCGGCGACGACCGCTTCGACGGGTCCGAGACGGACGGACCAGCGCTGTGGCGTCGAGGCCGCGGCAGCCGTCGCGACGGCAGCCTCGGCGGCGACGGCCGGCGCAGCCCGTGCGCCCCAGCGCTGACTCCCGTCGAGGCCTTCCTCGACCGGCCGGACGAGGACCGCAACGAAGATCGACGCCGCGCGGACGTTGATGATCACGAGGCTCGCGAAGACGACACCGGCCGAGATCACGTCGTGCGCCGCGGCCCGGTCGTACGTCGGCCCCAGGAACGAGTCGACGGCGTCGGCGAATCCCGGCGCGACCGACGCGAAGCCGAGGAACACGGCCCAGCCGACCGCGAGCACGGCGAGGTGGGCGACCTGATCGAGCACGAACAGCGTCGCCGGCGCCGGAGTCCACGCGCGACCGAGATGGTCCTCGGGCGCCGGCCCCTCGTGCGCGGCGCGGGCCTCGGCCAGCGCTCGCCGCGCGGCCCGACGCGTGAGGACGACCTTCGCCCGATCGATGGCGACATGGAGGATCGCCGACCACGCCACGAACGCCCAGCCGGATCCGCCGAACGCGAGCCCCACCGGAACGAGGAGAGCCGCGACGATCAGGCCGTGGGCCAGGAGGCCGCCGAGCGCCGCCGACCCGGACTCGGCCTTCGCTCGTGCGATCGAGCCGGTCTGGAGGACGAAGTCGGCGAGGAGGTGGGCGAGGACGAGCCAGCCGAGGACGAGGACGTGATCGGTCATGTCGCGATCATCGCGGCTTCCGAAGCCGTCCGCGCGAACAGCGTGCGGATGACGCCGGCCACATCGCCGAGCGAGCGGAGGTGGGCGCGGTCCGCGGCGACCGAGATCGTGGCGCGGCTCACGCCGAGCCGCTCGGCGACATCGGCGCGCCGGAGTCCCTCGACGAGCAGCAGCCAGGCGATCTGGCGCTGCCGCGCGGTGAGCTCCGCGAGGAGATCGCCGAGGAGCGGCGCGATCCCGTCCAGCAGCTCGTCGGTGGCGGGGTCGCCCGTCACCAGCGCGAGACGCTCGCGCCGGGCCGCGGCGGCGACCAGGCGCTCGCGTGCGGCGATGAACGCCGGCCCGCTCCGTTGCGTGGCCGGTCCCCGTCCCGGATCGACGTCGCCGCGGACGATGACCCAGCGCATCTCGATCCGCTCCGGATGGAGCGCAGCGCGAAGGACCGCGCGCAGCGGGTCGGCGCTCGGGACGAGGAGCCCCTGGATCTCGTCGCCCTGGGTGAACTCGAATCGGGCGAGACGCTCCTCGGGCGGATAGGCGTCCGCCAGGTCCGCAGTGAGCGTGCGGAGCCAGGCCGTCGCCGATCGGGCGTCCCGGCGCGACCGGATGACGTCCCCGAACAGGACCGAGGCGGTGGGCACGGGAGCAGGCTAACTGGTGAGGTATTAGCCGTCAAGGGCTAATCGTGCGGAGTTAGCCGAATCAGACTAGCTCACGCGCCTCGTCGACGACACTCCGGACCCCGCCCCGGACCGCCGGCGTATCGAACCGGAGGAGGACGTCCGGCTCCATCGGTCGCTCGTCGACCTTGCCCCCGTGGCGGTAGTAGAGCACCGGATAGACCGCACCGGTCCCGTCGGCCTCGAGCGTCACCGCGATCGCGTCCCCGCTGCCGTCGTCACCCGCGCCGTCGACGAAGGCCGCGAGCGGGACGAGGCCCACGTCCGTCGGCCCAGCCGACGGGTCGAGCGTCACCACGCGGGCGAGATACGCCCGCTGGTGCCACAGCCCCGGCGCCGAGACGAGCATGTCGACGAGCGCGTCGGCGAGATCGCCGGTGACCGGGGCGGGCGCCGACACCGAGCCGCCGAGCAGCCGCGCGATGTGCCGGGCCAGGACCCGGGCGTTGTACCGCGCACCGTGGACGGCGCCCGAGTTCGCCGGCATGCCGTGCTTCTTCAGACCGGCGCTGCCCTGCCCGATCGTCCCGGCGAAGAAGATCCCGGGGACGGTCGCGCTCTCCCAGTACGGGGTCTGGGCCGGCAGCTTGGCCTGGCCGAAGGTCGCCACTCCGAGATCCGGGAGGTCGCGCAGCGGACAGACGAACCCGGTCGCCGAGATCACCTCGTCGACCTCCAGCGCGAGCTCGTCGCCGCCGGCCGATGGCCGGACCGTGACGGTCAGCGTCCCATCGCCACCCTCGGTTCGGGCGATCCCGCCGATCGAGGCATCGAGGACCGTGACGCCGCCGCCCAGGACGTGGTCCTCGAACGGCTGGACGTAGCGCGCCCGGACGCCGACGAGCGAGCGGGTGTTGACCGACAGCTTCGCCGGCGACGGCGAGCAGAGGATGATCCGGCGGGCCCACGGGAGCAGGCCGGAGGCGAGCTCGAAGCCCGAGTTCTGCTTGCCCATGATGAAGATCCGCTTGCCGGCATACGTCTCGGCCGGCCGGGTATCGGCGTAGTGGGCGGCGAGCTCGATCCCCGGCGACGGTGGGGAGTACGGCTCGGCGACGCCCACGGCGAAGACGAGCAGCCGGGCGCGGTATTCGCCGTCCGCCGTCTCGAGGACGAACGTCGTCCCGTCCGGCCCCTCGTCCCGGCGCGTGCTCGTCCAGGCGCAGTCGTAGCGGATCGGCGTCTCCGTCCGCTCGACGAACGTGAGGAGGTTGCGCTCCATCTCGGGCCGCGACGGGAAGTACGAGGTCCCGTCCATGAGGTCGGGCATGATCGCCTGCTGGGCCGGATCGTCGGCGAGGAGCGAGTTCCAGTCGTAGCGCTCGTATGCCGCCGTGGAGCGGTCGACCGGGGCGAACGGCTTCGTCCACGACAGGAGGCGCTGGAAGAACGGCCAGCGCCGGAACATCCCGCCCGGCGCGGGATCGGCGGAGATCGTCGCCACGTCGATCCCGAGGCGGCGCAGGGCGTAGGAGACCTGGATCGCGCCGGGGCCGCTGCCGACGACGACGACCGAGTACGTCCCGGGTGGGAAGGGACGCCCGTCCCCCGAGCTGGCCGCGTCCCTGGGAGGCGTCAGCTCCGCCACCGGTTCGCGTTCCGCAGGCGGCGCGACTGCGCCTGGAGCATCCGGAACATCACCGTCGGGTTGTCGAGCAGGACGCCCTTCACCGACGGTCCGGCGAGCGCGAGCGTTCGGAGCGGTCGCGCCGCCACGATGTCGGCCGTGGGCGGCTCGCCGAGCAGGATCGACGTCTCGCCGAAGAAGTCGCCTCGACCCAGGGTCGCCCGCTGGCTCCCGTCGATGACGACCTGGGCCTCTCCGTCGAGGACGACGTAGAAGGCGGAGCCCGAGAGACCCTGCCGAAGCACTCGGGCGCCCTCGGGGAAGAGCTCCTCCTCGAACATGTGGGCGATCCGTTCGAGCTGGGGCGTCGTCAGGTCCGCGAACAGCGCGAACCCGGCGATCTGGTCGACGATCTCGTCGCGGGTGGCCATCTCGATCGATCCCTCACTACCCGGGCGGTGAGCGAATTCTCGCACTCCCGCGGTCGCGGGATCGTGTCCGGACGATGACGGCTGGCGGGCGTTCGCGACCGTTCGGTTGACGCGGCCCGGATCGAACGCGCAGCATCAACGACAGCCCCAAGGAGGACCCGTGACACTCACCCAGGACCGTCGGACCGCGCTGCTCGGCGGCTGCCCGCTGTTCAGCGGCGTCGGCCCCGCCGATCTCGCGGCGATCGGGGAGCGAGCGGTCGAGGTCGAGTTCCCGTCGGACCACGTCATCGCCCGCCAGGGCGAGATCGGCACGGGCCTCTTCGTGATCATCGACGGCGAGGTGCGGGTGGTCCGCGACGGCGAGGAGATCGCCCGGCTGGGCGCCGGCGACTTCTTCGGGGAGATGTCGGTGATCGACGGGCTGCCACGAGTGGCCGGGGTCGTCACGACGACGCCGGCCCGTTGCCTCGCCCTCGCGTCGTGGGAGTTCGAGCGGCTCGTCATGGACCATCCGACGATCGGTCTGGCGATCCTCCGCGGTCTGTCTGCCCGGCTCCGGGCGAAGACCGAGCCGCGCCAGCACTGAGGGACGCTTCCACGGATCCCGCGGCCGCGGTCCGCGCCCTGCCCACCGGCACGGTCGCCTTCGTCTTCACCGACATCGAAGGCTCCACCCGGCTCGCCCGGGAGCTCGGCACGGATCGCTGGGAGCCGCTCCTGGCGCGACATCGCGAGCTGATCCGAACGGCGATCGCCAACCATGCCGGCGTCGAGGTCAAGACCGAGGGCGACGGCTTCTTCGTCGCGTTCGGACGGACGTCGGACGCGGTCGCGGCCGTGGTGGAGGCCCAACGGCTGCTCGCCGCCGAGCCATGGCCGACCGACGGACCGATTCGAGTCCGGGTCGGGATCCACACCGGCGACGGGCGGTTGGACGCCGACGGCGATTACGTCGGAGCCGACGTTCACCGAGCGGCGCGCGTCGCGGCAGCCGGACACGGCGGCCAGGTGCTGTTGTCCGAGACGACGTCCACGCTGATCGGCGACGCGCTCCCGCCGGGCGTCACGCTCCACGGGCTCGGCGAGCACCGGCTGAAGGACCTGCGGCCCGAACGGATCTGCCAGCTCGACATCGCGGGGCTCCGGACGGAGTTCCCGCCGATCCGATCGCTCGATCGCCGGCCGAACAACCTGCCGACGCAGCTGACGAGCTTCGTCGGCCGGGAGACGGAGCTCGCGGCTGCCGCGGAGCTGCTCCGGACGACCCGACTGCTGACCCTCACCGGCCCGGGCGGAACCGGCAAGACGCGGCTGTCGCTCCAGCTCGCCGCGGACGTCGCCGACCGGTTCGCCGACGGCGTGTTCTTCGTGGCGCTCGAGCCGGTGCGCGATCCGGGGTTGATCGCGGGCACGATCCTCACGACCCTCGGGCTCGTGGAGTCTGGCGGGCGGTCGGCTCGCGACGTCCTGGTCGACTGGCTCGCTGCTCGCGAGGTCCTGCTCGTGATCGACAACTTCGAGCAGGTGATCGATGGCGCTCCGGCCGTCGCCGATCTCCTGCGCGCGGCGCCCCGTCTCTCGGTCGTCGTGACGAGCCGGGCGCCGCTCCGGATCAGCGGGGAGCAGGAGTACCCCGTTCCCGGGCTGCCGGCGCCGCGCGACGTCCTCGCGCTGAGCGACCTCGAGAAGCTCAACCTGCGCGACGACGAACGCCGTCTCGACGCCGCGGCGATCACCCAGTACGAAGCGGTCCGCTTGTTCATCACCCGAGCGGTCGGCGTCCGGCCCGACTTCCGCGTCACGAACGACAACGCGCCGGCGGTCGCCGGGATCGCCGCCCGACTCCACGGGATGCCGCTCGCGATCGAGCTCGCCGCGGCACGGGTCAAGCTCCTGTCGCCCGACGCGATCCTCGAGCGGTTGGAGCACCAGCTCGGCGTTCTGTCGGCCGGGTCGCGCGACCTGCCGGAGCGGCAGCAGACCCTCCGTGGCGCGATCGCGTGGAGCCACGAACTGCTGGACGCCGGCGAGGCGCGACTCCTCGCCCGGCTGTCAGTGTTCGTCGCGGGCTGCGAGCTCGATTCGGCCGAGGCCGTGTGCGGGCCGGCGTCCGAGCTCGACGGGCTCGACGTCCTCGATGGGCTGATGGCGCTCGCCGATCAGAGCCTCGTCCGCGCGGAAGATGTCGACGGCGAGACGCGCTTCCGGATGCTCGACACGATCCGGGAGTTCGCGGCGGAGCGGCTCAACGAGAGCGGCGAGCGCGAGGAGATCGAGCGGCGCCACTCCGCCGCGTTCCTCGGCCTCGTGCAGGAGCTCACGCCGAAGCTGTCGGGCGACGACCAGCGCCGGTGGCTCGGCCGGCTGGAGCGCGACCACGACAACATCCGGGCGGTCCTCGATCGGGCGACGGCAGCCGGCGACGCGCCGACCGCGATCGGTGTCGGCTTCGCGATGTGGCGCTACTGGCAGAAGCGCGGCCACCTCGCCGAGGCGCGGCGACGGCTGGAGGCGATCGCGAACGCACCGTGGTCCCGAGACGACCCGACGTTGCGCGCCAAGCTCATGGAGGCGCTCGGCGGCGTGGCCTGGTGGCAGGCGGACCTGTCCGTGATGGGGCCGTCGTACGCGGAGGCACTGGCGCTCTGGGAGGCCGCCGGCGATCAGAAGGAGATCGCGAACGCGCTCTACAACGACTCGTTCCGGTACGCCGTGACCGGCAATCCGAAGACGGGCGACCCGGAACTGACGGGCGTCCATCAGATGGAGCGGGCGCTGGAGATCGCCACCGGGATCGGGGACGACCACGGCCGGGCGAACGTCCTCTGGGGCCTCGGCAACTACCGCTACTTCAACGACGAGGACGACCGCGGGATCGAGGCGTTCGAGGAGGCCCGCGACATCTTCGACCGCGTCGGCGACCGGACGATGCAGGCGTGGTCGTTCCACATGCTCGGGACGGCGCTGATCAAGAAGGGTGACGTGGACGGGGCACGGGCGAATGCCTCGCGGGCCCTGAACCTGTTCCACCGGTTCGGTGACGTGGCCGGGATCACCCTCGCCCTCGACGACTTCGCCGCCGTGGCCGTCGCGGAGGACGATCTCCCTCGAGCCGCGCGACTGTGGGGGGCGGCCCGCGCCTTGTCGTCGGCTGGCGGCGTGGGGCTCGCCGATTTCGTCGACAGCCAGTACGAGTTCTATTCGCGCCCGAACGCGCGGTTCTCCCTGCCGCCCGACGAGCTCGAGAAGTACGCCGAGGAAGGCCGCCGGATGACCCTCGACGAGAGCGTGGCCTACGCGCTCGGGACGTCGATCGATGCGCTGGCGCCGCACGACCACTCAGGCGTGCGGTGAGGTCCGTCTTCCCGGGCCGCCCTGCCCGCCCGGCCCGCCCGGCGGGTGGATCCGACCAGTTCCGGCGCGAATGCGCATGAGTCTCCCGTCCGGCGGGCATCTCGAGCAGGGATCGCCAGAATCCCGTACGACCGACCTTCCTTCGACGACGCGTCTGCCCGATACGCCCGTCCGGCGGGAACTGCTGTGGCTCGATGCGAGCGACCCGGAGCCGCGGCCGGGAGATCCGGGAACCGTGATCCTGACCTGTGCGAACTGCGGCGCCGAGATGATCGAGCGGAAGTGCAAGCTGATCTGCCGCTGCGGCTACTTCCTGAGCTGCTCGGACTACTACTGATCGCCCGTCGTAGACTTCGGCGATGACCGCCGAGGCGACCCAGCCCACCACCGGAAACGTTGCCCCCGCGCCGGTCCGCGAGAAGACCGCCATCCCGAAGAACCCGGGCCGGCGCGACCTCGGGATGAAGGCGACGCTCCTGTTCCCGAACAAGGAGATCGTCGAGCAGTACTACGTCCCGCTCATCTACACCGCGTGCCGGACGTGCTACTCCGAGCTCACGCCGGAGGACATCTTCGACCGGGCGACCGACGGCCGGATCGAGAGCGCGAAGATGCAGAAGCTCATCTCGGGCGTGATCGAGTCGGGCCATGGCTCCACGATTGAGCACGTCGTCTTCACCTTCGGGATCAGCGGCGTCTCGCGGACGCTGAGCCACCAGCTCGTGCGGCATCGGGCGGGCGTCGCGTTCGACCAGCAGAGCCAGCGCTACGTGACGTTCAAGGGGGCGTCGACGATGCTGCCCGCCTCGATCGAGGACGCCGAGGACGACCTGCGTGAGCGGTACGAGGAGCAGATCGAAGGCTCGATGGGCCTCTACGGCGACCTCGTCGCGGCCGGGATCCCGGGCGAGGACGCGCGGTTCGTCTTCCCGAACGCGACCCGGACGAACCTCGTGATGACGACGAACCTGCGGGCGCTCATCCACATGTCCGGGCTCCGTCTGTGCACGATGGCCCAGTGGGAGATCCGGCGGCTGTTCCAGCTCATCCGCCACGAGATCTTCCAGGTGTCGCCGTTCCTCGGCTCGTTCCTGGCGCCGAAATGCGTCGCGCTCGGCTACTGCGACGAGATGGGCAACCGCGACCAGCACTGCCCCATCCGCCCGCACAAGGACAACGTGCTCGCCGCGTGGGCCGAGAAATCGAAGGCGGCCAAGGCGGCCGGCCGGGAGCTGCCCGTCCGCTGATCATCCAGACGCCTCCGCGATGAGCCGGGCGTAGCGTCGTCGTCGATGCCGAGACCGAACCCCGCCGACGAGGCCGGCTACACCCGATCTCGTTTCGACGCCGACGGGATGAGCCACGATGTCTACCGTCGCGGAGACGGGCCCGCGGTCCTCCTCCTGCATGAGATGCCTGCGCCCAGCTGGCGGACCGTCCGGATCGCCGAGCGCATCCGGCGTCGTGGCTACCGCGTCGCGATGCCGATCTTCACCGGCGACGTTCGCGGACGGACACCGCGCGACGCGTTGCGGGTGATGCCGGATCTCGCCGCAACGACGATCCGGATCTGCGTCTCCCGCGAGTTCGTGGCGCTGGCGCAGGGTCGGACCAGCCCGATCGCGAGCTGGCTCCGAGCGCTCGCCCGGTCCGAGCAGCGGTCGTCAGGGCGTCCGTCGGTGGGCGTGATCGGGATGTGCTTCTCGGGGAGCTTCGCGCTCGGCACTGCGATCGACGCGACCGTTGCGATCGCTGTCGCGAGTCAACCGGCCCTGCCGTTCGCGCCGATCGGGATGCGCTGGATCCCGGGCCAGGCAGCGGACCCCGGCGTGTCGCCTGCCGATCTCGACCGGCTCGCGGCGCGAACCGCCTCCGGCGAGCTGTGCGTCCGCGCTTACCGGTACTCGAACGATTGGATCGCCCCCGAGGAGCGGATCGAGGTCCTTCGAGCCCGACTGGGCGACGGGATCGAGTACGTCCGGATCGACCTGCCCGCCGGGCGCCATGCCCATCCGGTCCTGTCCGACGCGGCGACCGTCGCCGACGACGACCCCGCCGACTCGAACGGCCGGCTCGCGCTCCGCGCACTCGACGATCTCCTCGCGGCGCTCGACGCCCGGCTGAAGCCAGCCGGCCCCAGCTCGCCGAACCCTTCGGGCTCCTAGCCGAGGTCCGCGACGAACCGCCGGAGCACGCGCGCGAGCCGAGGGCCTGCCTCCGCGGCGGCCGCCAGGACCTCCTCGTGGCTGAGCGGCTCGTCGCTGTAGCCCGCACCGGGGTTGGTCACGAGCGACACGCCGCACACCTCTAGGCCCGCCCAGCGGGCGGCGATGCACTCGAGGACGGTCGACATCCCGACCGCGTCCGCGCCCAGGCCACGGAGCATCCGGACCTCGGACGGGGTCTCGTACTGGGGCCCGAGCAACCCCGCGTAGACGCCCTCCGCGAGCGGGACGCCCTCGGCCTCGCCGGCGGCTCGGAGCGCCGCCCGGAGGCG
>DASSMI010000241.1:0-4168 GCA_035688935.1 Candidatus Limnocylindrales bacterium
CGCGACAGGTGGACGGGCTGGACGGCGGTCACGACGCCGATCTCGGGCCGCCCGATCGCCGCCAGGTCGCGGATCTCGCCACCCACGTACATCCCCATCTCGAGGACCGCCGCGCGGTGCTCCGAGCCCAGGCGGAGCACCGTCAGGGGCAACCCGATCTCGTTGTTCAGGTTGCCCTCGTTCTTCAGGGTCGGCATCGCGGCGCCGAGCACGGTGGCGACCGCCTCCTTCGTCGACGTCTTCGCGATCGAGCCCGTGATGCCCACGACGAGCGGGTCGAACCGGAGCCGCCACGCCGTGGCCACCGCCCCGAGCGACCGGAGCGGGTCGTCGACGACGACCACGGTGGCGTCGCCTCGAGCCAGGTCCTCGGGAGCGACCGGGCGCCCGACGAGGGCGCCCGCGGCGCCGGCCGCCAGCGCCGCCCCGACGTAGTCGTGGCCGTCGACATGCTCGCCGGGCAACGCCACGAAGAGGTTGCCGGGCTCGACGGCCCGCGAATCGACGGCACCCCCGAGGATCGACCGGTCGGACATCGTCTGGGCGGTGCCGCCGGTGATCGCGACGAGCTCCGCCCCGGTGAAGCCATCGTCGGGTCCGGGGGCCACGTCGCGTCCGGGCACGGTCACACGGTCCATTGTCGCATCGGTCCCCGTCGAGAGGCCTGCGGTCACCGGGTCGCCGTCGTCGCGTCCGGAGGGAGCGTCCGGTCGCGGAGGAGATCCGGCGTCGTGATCGCGTCGTGGGCGATCCGGCGGAAGAGCTCGAACGACATCACCGGCATCTCCAGCTGGCCGAGCTCGTGGATGAACGGCTTGCCCTCCTCGATCCGGATCGCGACGACGAGGTCCGGCTTGCCACGCTCCCGGCCGATGTACCCGATGAACGAGTAGTTGAAGAGGTTCGTCTTCCAGCCGCCCCGGCCCTTGTGGAGCTTCTGGTCCCAGATCTGGGCGGTGCCAGTCTTGCCGCCGACGTCGAAGCCCGGGATGAGCGTCCGATCCTTGTAGAACGGGACCGTCGAGACGACATGGTTCATCATCCCGATCAGCGTCGTGGACAGACCCGGCGTGATGAGGCGCGGCCCTTGCGTCTCCTTCGCCTCGCTGACGCCGACCGCCTTCACGACGTGCGGAGTGATCCTCGTCCCGCCGTTGACCATCGCCGCGTACGCCGTCGCGAGCTGGATCGGCGTGACCGCGACGCCCTGTCCGAAGGCGCCGTTGGCCAGGTCGATCTGGTTCCAGCGCTGGATCGCCGGGTCGCGCACGATGCCGGCGACCTCGCCGGCCAGGTCGATCCCGGTCTTCTTCCCGAACCCGAACCGGGTCCACGTGCTGTGGAGGATCGCCGACGACTTCTTCAGGCTCTTGTCGAGCCCCAGGGCGACCTTCGCGGCGACGACGTTCCGGCTGTACGCGATCGCGTCCTCGAAGGACATCCAGCCCATCGCGCGGTGATCGGCGTCGTCGATGTGGGTGGTCCCGTGGTCCAGGCGGAGCGTCCCGGTGTCCCGGATCCGCGTCTGCGTCGTCACCTCGCCCGATTCGAGCCCGGCGACGGAGGTGAGCATCTTGAAGACCGAGCCCGGCTCGTAGACCGAGCTCACGACCGGGTCGATGAACCGGGACGGGTCCGTCGAGGCGATGCGCGCGTAGTCGTTCGCGTCGTAGGACGGGTACGAGGCCTCCGCCAGGATCTCCCCCGAGTACGGGTCCATGACGACGGCCGAGACCGACTTCGCCCGGTCGGCGGACCACGCGGCGAGGATCTCCTGCTCGACGGCGAGCTGGAGCCCGGCATCGATCGTGAGCCGGATGTCCTCGCCGGGCGTCCCGGGGTCCTTGACGATCGTCGTGTCGGGGACTGAGCGCGCGGCGATGTCGCGCTGGGCCTGGATGACGCGCGGCCGGCCGCCCAGCTGGTCCTGGTAGAACTGCTCGACGCCGTACTGCCCGACGCCCTCGCGGTTCACGAACCCGAGGAGCGTCGCGGCGAGGGTCGTGTTCGGACCCCCGCCCGGCTGCGGATAGACCCGGACCGGCTCGGGCTCGAGGGCGACCGCCTCGACGGTCTTGTCGGCGATCGCGGCGCGGACCCGGTCGGCCGTCTGGGAGTCGAGGCCGTGGGCGAGCACGACATACTTCTTCTCGGACGTCACCTTCGTCGTCAGGGCCGTCGCGTCGTCGCCGGTCAGCCCGAGCAGCGCCACCAGCGCGTCCGCGACCTCCCGCCGCCGGCCGGCTCCGATCTGGGACGGGTTCCCGATCAGGCGCTCGCGATCGATCGTCGTGGCGAGGACGACGACGCCGGTGCGATCGAAGATGTCGCCGCGCCGGCTCGGGATCGTCTCGCTCCGGGTCGTCTGGTTCAGGGCCTCCTCGGCCAGGCGATCGCGCTGGCCCACCTGCCAGTACGCAAGACGCGCGAGGAGTGCCGCCCCGGTGACCGCGAACGCGATCAGGAGGAGGAAGGCGCGGCCACGGGAATCCGTTCGACCCATCGCTCGATCGGGCGCGTCAGTGCGAGCCGGCGCTGATCGAGCCGTTCCCCACGACGACCGGCGCGCGGAGCTGGGTCAGTCCGTCGTCGATCGCCTGCTTCCGGATCGCCGGCTCCTGGCCGAGTCGGTTCAGGTCGGTCAGGAGCTCCTGGCGACGCGTCAGGAGGTCGTCGCGCTCGCGGCTCAGCCGCTCCAGGTCGTAGCCCGTCGCGGAGACGCTCACGGTCTGGGCGAGCGAGAAGAATGCGAGCAGGAACGCGAGGACGATCCCGCCGAGCGCGAACGACAGCCGGCTCGTCCGACGCTTCGCCCGGGTCGCGCCCCGGATCCGCCGTCGAGGCAGCGTCGGCTGGTCGACGACGCGCGATCGCCGCGGAAGGAGCTGCGAGCGAGGACGGGCCCCGGCGTAGACAGCCACTCGCTACTCGCCGAGCGCGAAGCGCAGCCGCGGGGCGCGCGGGTCGAGGAAGGCGAGCGGGTCGGATGGCGCCGCTCCGTCCCACGCGTCGACATCGACGTCGGCGGTCAGCGGCGCGTGGCGCCGATACGCGTCGCGCTCGTGGAGCTCGTGCTGACGACGTCCGTACGACCGACGGCGGCTGGACTGATGACGCTTGCTCACGGCGACTCCTCCTTGCTGCTCCGACTCGAGTGACTTGCCTGGTTCACGCGGCGAGACGTTCGGCGGCGCGCAGACGCGCGCTGCGGGCACGGGGGTTGGCCGCGATCTCGGCGGCCGACGGGACGAGCGACGGGCGGGTCAGCAGGCGCAGTCGCGGGTTCTTCCCGCAGACGCACACCGGCAGCTCGGGCGGACAGATGCAGCCCCGCCGCTCCGACGCGATGAAGCGCTTGACGATCCGGTCCTCAAGCGAGTGGTAGCTGAGGACGACGAGCCGGCCGCCGGGCCGCAGGAGGTCGACCGCGGCAGCCAGCCCGTCCTGGAGGGCATCGAGCTCTTCGTTGACGGCGATCCGGAGGGCCTGGAAGACCCGGGTCGCGGGATGGATCCGGCGACGCACGCGCGGATTGCCTGGGGCGACGCGCTCGACGAGCGCGGCGAGCTCCTCTGCGGTCGCCAGCGGCGAGGTCGCGCGAGCCGCGACGATCGCCCGTGCGATGCGCGGTGCGTGCGGCTCCTCGCCGTAGCGGCGGAACAACGCGGTGAGCTCGGCCGCGTCGAGCGTGGCCAGCAGCTCGGCGGCGGGGACGCCACGCGACGGGTCGAAGCGCATGTCGAGCGGCCCGCCCGTCCGGAACCCGAAGCCACGCTCCGCGTCGGCGAGCTGGAAGCTCGAGAGGCCCAGATCGAAGAGCATCCCGTCCACGGCCCCGAACCCGGCGTCCGGGGCCACGTCGCGGAGCGCGCGGAAGTTCGCCTGGCGAAGGACGAGGCGATCCCCGAAGCGGGGGCGGAGGCGACCGTCCACTCTGGCGATGGCCGCCCCATCGGCATCGATGCCGAGGAGGCGGCCATCAGGGTCGGTCGCCTCCAGGATCCGCTCGGTGTGCCCACCGCCGCCCACGGTCGCGTCGATCTGAAGGCTGCCGGGCGTAGGCGCGAGCATCGACATGACCTCGTTCGCCAGCACCGGCAGGTGCCCTTCCTTCATCTCTCCTCCACCGTTGACGATCGGATCCCGAGCGGACCCTGGAAGCGCATGT
>DASSMI010000242.1:0-7945 GCA_035688935.1 Candidatus Limnocylindrales bacterium
CGCTCGATCGGCCGCTCAGCATCCCCGGAGGATAGCGCGGCGGGTCGCCTCGCCAGACGCAGGCTGGACTATTGGGGCACGCGATCCACCCTGTGGATCGCGTTGACGCCACACGAGCGTGATCGACAGCGCACGCCGCACGAATCGACACCGCGGTCGCGACGGGCGTTCACGGGCGTCGTCGACTCGATCCAAGACCCGGATCAGCTCGCCTGATAACGGGCAGTGCAGCGCCGTCAGGTACACATCGCCGGTGCCACTCAGACTGCCCGTGCTGGTCGACGTCGGCCGCGTGATCGCCGACGCGCGCAGTCGAGCTCGATGGAGTCAGCGGGAACTGTCCCGGCGCTCAGGCGTATCGCAAGCGGAGATCTGCCGCGTCGAGCGAGCCGGCTCGTCCAAGGTGAGCCTCGCGACGTTGGATCATCTGCTCTCGGTGCTGGGCGTTCGCTACCGCTTCGAGTTCGACGTGCCCGGATCGCCGGTGCGGCAACGCGACGCCGTCCATGCATGGGCGCTCGGAAGCCTCCGCCGGCGACTCGGACGGATGGGATTCGACGTCGCCGGCGAGGTGGAGATCGGTGGCGACCGATCCCGAGGGTGGATCGACGTACTGGCATTCCGAGGTGTCGACGGGCTGCTCGCGGTCGGCGAGTTCAAGTCCGACCTCGTCGACCTCGGGGCTCTCGAGCGACAAGTCGCTTGGTACGAGCGCGAGGCGACGATGGCCGCTTCTCGACGAGGGTGGCGGCCGAGTCGCGTGATCTCGGTCGCATTCGTCCTTGCGACCGCCGTCAACGACGATCGCGTCAAAGCCAACGCGGCGCTGCTGCGCGAGGCGTTCCCCGGCCGCGCACAGGATCTCGAGCATGCGTTCGCTCGCGGCGGACCCGCGCACCGTCGCTTCCTGGTGATGATCGACCCTGCATCGCGCTCGCCGTCGTGGATCCTGCCGACGGCGATCGAGCGCCCACGGCGGACGCCCCCGTATCGCGATTACGCCGACGCGGCCCGGCGCGCGGCGCGCCGCTGAAAGACAGGTCTACGGCGCCTTCGGGTCGACGAACCGGCAGCGGTGGCGGATCGGGCAGAGCTCGTGCTTGGGTCGGAGCGCCTGGCAGATCTCGCGGCCGTGGTGGATCAACAGCACGTGGGTCTCGTACGAGCGCTCGGGCGCGCCGGCGAGCATCGCGATGTACCGATCGTGGTCGACCTCGAGCGGGCCCTTGGGCGGCAGCAGCCCGATCCGGCGCGAGACCCGCTCGACGTGGCGATCGATCGGCATCAGCGGATGGTTGAAGCAGAAGAGCAGCAGCACCGAGGCGGTCTTCTTGCCGATCCCGGGGATCGCCGACAGCCAGTCGCGCGCGGCGATCGGGGCCATGGAGCCCAGGAACTCCAGCGAGTAGTCGCCGCGCTCCTCGCGGATCTTCCGGAGCGTCGCCTGGATCCGCGGCGCCTTCTGCGTGTGCAGACCGGCCGGCCGGATGACTCGCATCAGCTCCTCGGGCGTCGCCGCCTCGACGGCCGCCCAGTCCGGCGGAGCACCGGGCGGCAGCCCGGCGCCACCCCAACCGGCGCCCGGGATGTGCTCCTCGGCCGGAAGCCCGGACGGATACGCCGCCCGGAGCGCGACGAACGCCTGCTCGGCGTTCACGTCGGCCGTGCTCTGGGTGAGGATCGTCAGGATCAGCTCGGAGGTGGGATCCAGGCGGCGGCGCCAGATCTGCGGCCCGTAGATCCCCTCGAGCGCGGCCAGCGTGTCCTCGAGCAGGCCCGGCCGATAGCGGGCCAACCGGCGGGCCCAGGCCAGCGCGGGATCGGGCTTGGCGCGCTTGCGCTTCTTCGGCTTGGCCTTGGGCTTCGTCGTCGCTCGGGCGGACTTCGCCTGCGTCGCCGTCGTCACGATGGGTCGAGTCGGGCTCACGCCTCGGATTCTGCGCCGAGCGCGAGGCCGAGGCCGACCAGTCGCGCGATCCGCTCGCCGCACCGGACGAGCGGCTCCGGCCCGGCGGCAACGGCCTGCTCCACGGTCTGCGGCCGTTCCACCACGGGCACGGCGACGGCGCCGACGGCTGCCAGCGCCTCGATGCCCGCGACGTCGACGCCGCCGCCGACCGCGATGCAGCGAACGCCGGCCGCCTCCGCCCGCCGCGCCACGCCGAGGGCCGTCTTGCCGAACGCGGTCTGGGCATCGATCCGGCCCTCGCCGGTGACGACGACGTCCGCGCGCCCGAGCTTGGCGGCGAAGTCGGAGGCCTCCATCACGAGATCGACGCCGGGCCGAAGCCGAAGCGAGTGGAAGCGGTCGGTCAGCGCCAGCAACCCGAAGCCCGTTCCACCTGCGGCACCGGCCCCGGGCGTGTCTCGCTCACGGCGACCGGTCGCGCCTTCGAGCTCGTCCGCCCACGCGGCGTTCCGCGCGTCGAGCTGCACGACCTGGTCGGGAGTCGCGCCCTTCTGCGGTCCGTACGTGGCGGCGGCTCCGGTCGGGCCGAGCAAGGGGTTCGTGACGTCGCACGCGATCTCGAGATCGACGTCGGCAAGTCGAGGATCGAGCCCTGACAGATCGACGTGGGCCTGGCGATCGAGTCCGCCGAGCGCCTCGATGATCCCCCGGCCGCCGTCGGTCGTTGCGCTCCCGCCGATGCCGAGGGTCACATGGCGGATCCCCGCGTCGAGCGCCTGGAGGATCAACTCGCCGGTTCCTCGTGTCGTCGCGCCGATCGGGTCAGGATCGGCAAGGTCCACCTTCGAGAGCCCCGAGGCCTGAGCGAGCTCGACGAACGCGCGCCGGCCATCGTCGGACCGGAGCCAGGACGCCTGGTCCTGCGTGGAGCTCGGCGAGGTCGCGGACGTCCGCACCCACTCCCAGCCGCCGCCGTACGCCACGGCGTGGATCGTGCCTTCGCCACCGTCGCCGAGCGGCGCGTGCTCGACGAGGTCGTTCGGGCGGGCGCGTGACCACCCGGCGGCGAGCGCGCGCGCGACCTCGACGGACGTCAGCGAGCCCTTGAAGGAATCCGGGGCGAACAGCACCGTCAGGCCGGCGGAGCCGCCCTGGGCCGCGCCCGTCACCGCCGCGCGGGTTCGGGCGCGTCGGGGACGAGATCGGCCGCGAGATGCAGCCCGTGCCCGTTCGTCGTCTCGGGGCCGCGTCGCCGTTCGAGGTACTCCGGGATCCGGATGATCGGCGGCCGCTCCTGGTCGGCCAGCTCGATCACTTCCAGCGACAGCCGGCCCCGCCCGGAGCGCGGGAGCTTCATCGTCGAGCCGAGCTCGGCGAAGAGCCGCGCCTTCCGCCGCTCCTCGAGCCGCTTCATCACGGCCTGGAGGATCACGAACGACATCCGCGACAGGCCCTCGAGCTCCTGGTTGCGGTGGACCCGCCGCTCGAGGTCGACCTGGCCCAGGCCCTCGATCCCGACCCGCTCCGCGGCGTCGATGAGATGCCCGATCTCGACCGCGTAGCCGGTGAAGAACGGGATCGATTCGAGGAGCGAGCGCCGGCCCGCGTACTCCCCGCTCAGCGGCTGGATCATCCCGGACAGCTCGGGGTAGAAGAGGTTGATCAGCGGTCGTGCGACGAGCTCGGTGACCCGGCCGCCGCCGCCTTCCTTGAGCACCCCGCCCTCGACGATCGGCCGCTGGTAGTAGCCCTTGACGTACTGCAGCCGCGGCTCGTGGAGGAGGGGCCCGAGCGTCCCGTAGACCATCCGCGGGTGCCAGTTCCGAACGTCGGTGTCGGCCCAGACGATGATGTCGCCGCTCGTCTCGTGGAGCGACTTCCAGAGGGCCTCGCCCTTGCCGCGGAACGAGCCGTACCGAGACAGCACGTCGGGGTGCTGGATGACCTTCGCGCCCTCGGCCTCGGCGATCTCGCGCGTCCGATCGGTCGACGCGGAGTCGATGACGAGGATCTCGTCGACCAGCGGGACGCGGCCCATCATCTCGCGCATCGCCCGGCGGACGATCGGGCCGATCGTCTCCTCCTCGTCGAGCGTCGGCAGGACGAGCGACACGCTGACGCCCTGCTTCTCCTTGAGCTGGACGAGCCGGCGCAGGTCGGCGAACTCGGCGTGGTGGAAGTTCGATTCACCGAACCAGCGTTCCACCCGGGCCGGCACGGCGCGGGCCTCCTCGGCGGCGCGGTCGGCGGCGGCGAGGGTCTCGGCGCGAGAAGCGAGCTGCTCGAACGTCGAGCGGCCGATCGTCTCGCGGGTCTTCACGACGACGACGCTCGGCTTGGCCCGGGTCGCGATCGCCTCGGGAAGGGCGCCGAACAGGTATGTCTCGCCGTCCGTCCCGGCGGGCGCCGCGGAGGCGCCCATGACGACGAGATCGGCTCGCTCGGCCTCGCGGAGGATCGCGTTGCGGACGTTCGTCGCCTCGCGCACGAGGCCCTCGGACCGACCCTTCAGGTGCTGCCGGACGAACTGGGCGAGGGCGTGCTCGGCCTGGGCACGGACCGCGAGGGTGATCCCCGGCGGGACGAAATGGAGGACGCTCACGACGGCGTCGGTCCGGCGCGCGATCGCGTCGGCATAGCGGACGGCGAGCTCGGCGTGGGGGCCGCCGCGGACCGGGACGACGATCCGCCGGATGTCCTTGCTGCCGCGCTGCTTGACGACCGCGATGTCGGCCGGGGCGTCGCGGACGACCTCGTCGATCGTGGGGGAGATCACCGACCCGCCGTCGCGGCCGGCCGGCGCCTTGCCGCCCCAGCCGAAGATGATCAGGTCGGCTTCCTGTTCGGCCGACGCTTCGATGATGCCTTCGGCCGCATGACGGCCGATCCGGACGATCGGATGGATCGTCGTGCCATCGGGCGCGAAGTCGAGGACTCGCTGGAGGAGCCGGCGGGCATGACGGGCGCGCGTCGCGCCCTCGCTGAGGGGCATGCCCTCGGGGACTTCGACGATCCCGAGGGCCGTCAGCTCGCCCGCGCGCGGATCGAGCAGCGCTGCCCCCAGGCGGACGAGCTCCTCGGCCGTCGCGGGATTGGCGACGGGGATGAGGATCCGGGCGGGCAACGGCCCGCGAGCGGCAGCGTTCATCGGCGCGTCTCCGCGGCGGCGAGCTCGCCGTTCGGGCTGGCGGTGGCGGCCTCCCAGCGTTCGACGAGGTACGGCTTGAGCAGCTCGAACGCGCGCGCCTGGCGCTCGACCCGCTCCTCGGCCTCGTCCGTCGTCTGGTGGCGGTTCTCGATGACGAAGCTGCCCACCCGTCCGAAGTAGATCGGGACGAGGGCGGCGACGAGCCCCTCGATCGGCGGGTCGGCCGAGCGGGCGCAGATGACGAGGTCGTAAATGAGGCGCGCCCAGACCTCGTCGGGGAAGTGGAAGGCGGCGAGCGCCTCGGCCATCTCGAGCGTGGTCGCGGTCGTGGAGGAGCCGTCGCCCGCGATCCCCAGCCGTTGCCGTGCCGTGTCGACGAGCCGGCCGGCCTCCTCGGCGAGCGTCAGGACGGTCCGGAGATTGTCCGGCGCGAACATCCGCTTCCAGGTGTCCGCGAGGGTCAGCGAGCCGCCGTGGAACTCGGACAGGAGCCGGAGGGTGTTCACCTCGAGGGGCGGCGGGTCGATGATCCGCTCGAACCCGTACGCCGGGATGTCGTGGCTGCCGCGGATGCCGATCCAGCTGTCGGGGTGGCTCGCGGCCAGCCGCAGGATCGTCCCCACGACCTGCCGGAACATCGGGCCAAGGTCGGCGCCGGGGTCCTTGGGGTCGTGGACCTTCGCCCCGAGCCGCGCTTGGCAGACCGCGAACCCGCCGGTCAGCGCCGAGGTCGTCATCCAGATGTCGATCCCGAACTTGCTGATGTCGTCGGTCCAGTCATCGAGCGACAGGTAGTGCTTGACGAGGTCGCCGCTGACGCCGAAGTCGCCGCCGATCGGCTGCCGGATCCGGTTGCCGTACAGGGCCCGCGTCAGCGGGTAGGTGACCGTGTTCGTGATCGTGCCGTCGTACTTGTAGCGGGCGTAGAGCGGGGCGACGAAGTCGTAGCCGCCCTTGAGGATCGGCCCGGCGAGGAGCTCGATCCATTCGGGGATGATCGAGCGCAGGTCGCTGTCGACCACGACGAGCGCCTGGACCTCGAGCGCGGCCGCGATCTCGAAGATCGTCCGGAGCGCGGCACCCTTGCCGCCCACGCCGTCGACCTCCGGGTAGGTCAGGCTGACGCGGGACAACTTGTTCGTGGGTCGGGTCAGCAGGATCTGCTCGACGTAGTCCGGCGGCTCGGTGTCGATGACGACGCGACCCGTTCCGTCGGGCGAGCCGGCGTCGCTGTTGATCAGCACCGGCCGGAGCTCGGGGAAGTACTGGACGAGGCCGGCCTGCGCCGCGCGGACGACGTAGCCGATCGTCGCGGCGTTCTTGAAGCTGGGGATGCCGACCATGATGTCGGCGTGGCCGAGAGCCGCGATCTGATCACGGATCGCCGGCGTCAATCCTTGCGAGGGCATCGAAGGGACCCTACCACTCACGGGATTGCGGTGACGTAAACGTCATGCGCGGAGGCCCAGGCGTCTCGTCCCCGAGGCTCTGATCGACGTCGTTGATCAGGTCCGGCGGCAACGAGCGAGGCCGCATCGGGAATCGCACCTGGGACGGCGCATTGCGTGATGTGCCACGCCCAGTGAGCGGCGTCTTGATCAACGAGAACGATCAGCGCATTCGGAGTGAGCGGACGTCCCCGCAGGGCTCGGTTAGCGCTGCGGGATCTCCGCCTGGGCCCACTCCTGGTTCTTTGCGCCGGGGAGATAGCGCGAGTTCGCCGCCTTGTAGGCGAGCCGGCGGAAGCCGAATGCGCGCCACGATCCCAGCCAGGCGTCGATCGGCGGTTTCACGTAGATCCCCACGCGGATCAGCTCCGACTCCACGAGGACGGACTCGAGGATCCGCTTCCGCTCGAGGAGCGGGACGTCGCACAGGGACTCGTCGTCGAGCCACAGGAGATCGACCGCGACCAGGGCCAACGGCTCGCCAGTCGCGCCAAGCCGCCGCGCCTTCGCCTCGTCGACGTGGCGGGCGATCCGATCCTTCCGATCGCCGCGCGATCCCACGATCATCTGGCTCATCGCGTCCTGCGGCTTGGGCGTCGAGACGAGGTCGCGGCCGGCCACGCCGACGGGCGACTGGAGCGGCTCGGGCGTCAGGACCGCCTCGAGGAGGATCGTCGCATCGCCGGCGGCCTCGACGAGCGCCGTTGCGATCTCGTCCTGGTCTTCGATCGCGTCGCCGGCGGCGTCCTTGAGCGTCGCTAGCCCCTCTCGGACGAACGCGAGGATCCGCGGCCCCGTCCAGAGCGGTTCGATGATCGGGTCGGCGATCGTCGACGCCCGCTTGTCGCCGAACTCCTGGGGCGCCCAGGTCGCGGCGGCGGCGATGGCGTGGCTGGCGAGCATCGTCGGCCGATGATACGACGAGCCCGAATGAGCCCTGACACCCGGAGCGCGCGCGTATGATCGCGGCGTGAGCGCGACGGACGTTCCCGTCACCGCGACCGGCGCCACCTCCGGAATCGGCCGTCTCGGCCGAGCCCTCGGCAGCCTCACCCCGACCGGCCGCGCCTCCGTCCCGCTGAGCTGGGCGTTCTACGACTTCGCGAACACGATCTACAGCTACGCGGTCGTGTCCTACGCGATCGGGCTGTGGACGGTGGCCCGGCTGGGCGACTCCGACGGGCAGTTCTGGGTCCTGTTCGCCGGTGCAGCGAGCGTCCTGATCAACGCGATCGTCTCGCCGGTCCTCGGCGCGATGAGCGATCGCACCGGCGGCCGCATGCGGTATCTCTTGTTCTTCACCGGGCTGACCGTGATCTGCAGCGGGCTGATCGGGCTCGTGGACGCGGCATGGGTTGGGCTGGTCCTGTTCGCGATCGCGAACTTCGGCTACCAGGCAGCGCTCATCTACTACGACGCGACCCTCCCGGTCGTCTCGAC
>DASSMI010000243.1:0-2439 GCA_035688935.1 Candidatus Limnocylindrales bacterium
AGGGATCGAACATGACCAAGCCAGCGATCGCGAGGCTCTTCTTCGGCAGCCTGGTCGCGATCATCGGCGGCTTCGTCCTGCTCGGTGTCGCCGCGATCTGGGCGTTCGGCGCGGGCCTGATCGTCGTGAACGAGACGGGCGTCGTGTTGGGCGGAACCGGCCTCGTCGGAAACCTCGGGCTGATCGTCCTGATGATCGTCGGCGGCGCCATCGCCCTGCTCGTGGGAGGGATCGGCCAGTTCGTCGCCTGGATCGCGGCGATGGTCAACACGTCCCACCTCGACGACAAGACCTGGTTCGTCCTGCTCCTCGTCCTCGGACTCTTCAGCCTCGGCTTCGTGGCGATGCTGGTGTACGTGCTGGCGGGGCCCGACGGGCTCGACATCGAACGGCGACAGATCGCCGGCCCCGCGGGCGGGGCGGCCTAGGTGTCGTCCCCATTCACGTTGTTGACAAGCTGAGAGTCCTCGTGCTCGGTTTGGGGTTGTCGAAGCTCCATACCGACGGAGGACTCTCATGCTCCATCGTACGGCCAAGCTGACCCCGTTCGGCCGACGGCTCCTGGTCGAGCGGATCGCGCTCGACGGCTGGCCACCGGCCACCGCGGCCGAGACCGTCGGGGTCAGCCGGGCGACCGCGTACAAGTGGCTCCGGCGGTACCGCGCCGAAGGCCTCGCGGGTCTCGACGACCGCTCGAGTCGACCACGTCGGCGGCCGCGCGCCTTGCCGGACTGGTCCGTTCGCCGGATTGTCGTCGCCCGACGCCGACTGCGGGTCGGTCCCGATCGGCTCGGTCCGCTCCTCGGGCATCCGAGCTCGACCGTGTATGGCGTCCTGCGCCGGCACGGCCTGAGCCGCCTGGCCCACGCCGACCGACTGACCGGGGCTCCGGTCCGGTACGTCCGGGAGCGACCCGGCGAGCTCCTCCACGTCGACGTGAAGACGCTCGGTCGGATCCCGCCCGGCGGCGGCCATCGGATGCTCGGGCCAAGTGCCCGCAACCATCTCGGGCTCGGTCACGACGTCGTCCATGTCGCGATCGACGACGCGACCCGGGTCGCCTACGTCGGCGTGTTCGACGACGAGAAGGCGGCCACGACCGTGCGGTTCATCCGGGACGCCCTGGCCCACTTCGCCGCGCTCGGTGTCCGGGTCGAGCGGGTGATGACCGACAACGCCTGGACGTACACCCACTCGGCCGAGCTCAGTGCGCTGTTCGCCGAGCGCGGCATCCGGCACCTGACGATCCGGCCGCGGCGACCCGAGACGAACGGCAAGGCCGAGCGCTTCATCGGGACGCTCCAGCGCGAATGGGCCTATGCGCGCTTGTATCGGTCAAACGACGAGCGGCTCGAGCACCTGCCGCGCTGGCTCGACTTCTACAATCGCCGACGTCCCCACGCTGGGCTCGACGGTCAGACGCCGATCGCGACCCTCGTCAACAAGGTCGAGGAGGACGACAGCTAGCCAGCCGCCGCGGCCTCCGCCGCACCTACCCGGTCGAGGATCGAGCGGTACATCGCCTCGACGTCGTCGACCATCCGCTCGACGGTGAAGCGGCGCTCGGCCTCGGCCCGGCAGGTCCGCCGGTCGATCGACCCGAGCCGCCCGATCGCCTCGACCATCCCGCCGACGTCGTCGACCACGAACCCGGTTCGGCCGTCGTCGATCACCTCCGGGACGCTCGCCCGGCGGAAGCCGATGACCGGCGTCCCGGCGCTGAGCGATTCGATCATCACGAGACCGAAGGGCTCGTCCCAGTCGATCGGGAAGAGCAGGGCCGACGCGCCGGCGAACAGCTCCCGCTTCAGGTCGCCGTCGGCTTCCCCGACGTAGCGGATCCGGCGGCCGTCGATCCGTGGCCGGATCCGCTCGGCGACGAACGCCTCGTCCTGCGCGTCGATCTTGCCGGCGAGGATCAGCTCGCGCCCGGCGCCCAGGGCGGCGTCGATCGCGCGGTCGGCGCCCTTGCCCGGGCTGAACCGGCCGAGGAAGAGGAGCGGACCGGCGCCGTCGCCGTCGGCGAACCGGTACGACGCGACGTCGATCCCGTGGTGGATCGCCGGCAGCGCGCCGCGCGCCGGGAACGTCGCGGCGCTGGCTCGCGACACGGCGTGGTGGAACCAGGGGTAGGCGTCCCACACCGGCTGGGTCGCCGGCACGTACGGGTTGTGGTTCGTGGAGACGACCGGCGTCTCCGACGTCGCGGCGAGGACGAGGCCCTCGATGCCCGCATGGTTGTGGACGAGGTCGAACTCGCCGTCGGCCGCCGCGAGGAACGCCGCCTGGGCGTTGGCCAGCTGCACGTACTCGGCGTGGACGAGCCCGTCGGGGTAGGCCTCGCCGTAGCGGCGCGGGCTCGGCGTGACGCTCCGGAGCTCGGCCGAGGTGAGCGAGTCGCCGGTCGCGAACAGGGTCACGGCGTGGCCGCGGGCGACG
>DASSMI010000244.1:0-2339 GCA_035688935.1 Candidatus Limnocylindrales bacterium
CGGACGATGATCCAGAACGCGTCGATGATCGGGACGCCCAGGACGAGGAGGGCCACGGCGACCTTCGCGGTCCCGAGGATCGACAGCAGCGCGAGCGTGTAGCCCAGGAACATCACGCCGCTCGTCCCCGCGAAGATCGCCGCCGGGTGGAAGTTCCAGCGCAGGAACCCCAGGAGCGAGCCGGCGAGGATGAAGCACAGCAGGGCGACGAACGGCTGGCCGCCGGCCGTCGCGGGCGTCAGGCTGATGACCCCGAGTGTGAGGGCCGCGATCAGCCCGATCCCCGACGACAGGCCGTCCAGGCCGTCGATGAAGTTGATCGCGTTGATCATGCCGGCGATCCAGACGAGCGTGAACCCGACCGCCAGCGGGGGCGGGAACCGGATCTGGGTCGAGCCGAGCGGGTTCGCCACGAACTCCACCAGGAAGCCGAGCACGATCGCGAAGACGGCAAGGCCCAGCTGGCCGGCGAACTGCCACCGAGCCCGCAGGTCGAACGCGTCGTCGAGGACGCCGAACGCCGTGGCAAGCGCTCCACCGAGCAGCAGGCCGAGCAGGTCGTTCAGCTGGACGGAGGCCGGCACGGTGACGAACCGGACGACGCCGTTGATCGCGAGCGCGAGGAGGGTCATCGCGATGAACGACGCCGCGACCGCGACACCGCCTCCACGCGGGATCGGCCGGACGTTGACCCGCCGCTCCTCCGGATGGTCGATCGCGCCATAGCGGATCGCGATGCGCCGGACGAGCGGCGTCAGCAGGAAGGAGACGACGGCGCTCGTAGCGAACGCGACGAGCAGATAGGGGACGACGTCTCCCGCTGCCGAGATGAACGTCACGCCGGGCGATCGAGACCCGGGACGGGGAAACGGCCGGCGATCGCCGCGACACGGGCCGCGAGCGCGGCGTGGGCCGACGCATCCTCGCGCTGCGCGATGGCGTCGGCGATCAGCGCGCCGATCTCGCGCATCTCCGGCTCGCCCATGCCGCGCGAGGTCACGGCCGGCGTCCCGACGCGGATCCCGGACGACGTGTTGGGCGGCTGCCGGTCGAACGGGATCTGGTTCTTGTTCACCGTGATCCCGATCTCGTCGAGGAACCGCTCGGCGTCCTTGCCGGTGACCCCCTGCGACATCACGTCCACGAGCATCAGGTGGTTGTCCGTCCCGCCCGAGACGACCCGGAGGCCGCGCTCCGCGAACACCTGGGCGATCGTCGCCGCGTTGTCGACCGTCCGGCGCTGGTCGCGCCGGAACTCGTCGCCGAGCGCCAGCTGGAACGCGACGGCCTTACCGGCGATCACGTGCATGAGCGGACCGCCCTGGACGCCCGGGAAGACGGTCCGATCGATCGTGGCGGCGAGCGCGTGCTCTCCCGATGGGCCGGCCTTGACGTTCGGGAACGCCCCGGGATCCACGTCCGCCGGCAGATCGAACCGGCTGAAGATCATCCCGCCGCGCGGCCCCCGGAGCGTCTTGTGGGTCGTCGTCGTGACGATGTCGGCGTGCGGGAAGGGCGACGGATGCACGCCCGCGGCGACGAGCCCGGCGATGTGCGCCATGTCGACGAACAGGAGCGCGCCCACGCCGTGCGCGATCCGGGCCATCCGCTCGAAATCGAAGATCCGCGGATAGGCCGAGGCGCCGGCCACGATCACCTTCGGGCGGACCTCGGCCGCCTGGGCCTCGAGCGCGTCGTAGTCGATCCGCTCGGTGTCCTCGCGGACGCCGTACGCGTGGACCTCGAAGAACCGGCCCGAGAAGTTCAGCTTCATCCCGTGGGTGAGATGGCCGCCCTGGTCGAGCTTCATCCCGAGGATCCGGTCGCCCGGATCGATCACGCTGAAATAGGCGGCCATGTTCGCCTGGGCGCCGGAGTGGGGTTGGACGTTCACGTGCTCGGCGCCCGGGAACAGCTTCAGCGCCCGCTCGCGGGCGAGCTCCTCGGCGACGTCGACGAACTCGCAGCCGCCGTAGTAGCGCTTGCCGGGCAGGCCCTCGGCGTACTTGTTCGTCAGCCAGCTGCCCTGGGCCTCCATCACCGCGGCCGCGGTGTAGTTCTCCGAGGCGATCAGCTCGATCTTGTCGTGCTGCCGGCGGCGCTCGCTCTCCATCGCCGCCCACAGATCGGGATCGATCTCCGCGATCGAGGCGTCGGCGTCGACCCGCTGGCTGATCCCCATCGTCGAGCCTCCTCGCCGCGCACCCGGCGCCGGGGCGAGCCGTTCGAGGCCGCGCGCGGGGTGACAGGCCTATCGTGCCACGCCGGGCATGCGCCCGGGTCGAGTGGCAGGTCAGATCGGCGGGACGAGCGTCCGGCCCAGCGCCCGCTCGATGTCC
>DASSMI010000245.1:0-9285 GCA_035688935.1 Candidatus Limnocylindrales bacterium
CGGAACGGGTCGAACCAGATGTTGTAGTTGCACATCAGGCAGCGCGTGGACTCGGCGACCGCGCCGGTCGCGTCGAAGCCGAGCTCGACCGGGGTGTTGAAGTTCACGACCGGGTCGGTCGAGGGCATCCGGGCCCCGAGCTGGACCATCGGGATGTGCTGGCGCGGCAGGACGTCGTAGAACTCCGGCATGTCGTGGCGCCACGAGCTCGTGATCTTCACGTTCGGGGTGACGGTCACGTCGGTCCGGCCGCTCAGGTAGCGGTCGATCGCATAGGCGCACTTCTTGCCGTGACCGGCGGCCTCGATCAGCGTCGTGGGCCCGGTGACGAAGTCGCCGCAGGCGAAGACGCCGCGGACGTTCGTCGCGTACGTGGCTGGATCGACCTTCACGCGCCCTCGGTTGATCTCGAAGCTGGCCTCGACGGGAAGAAACGTCAGGTCGGCCGCCTGTGACACCGCCGGGATGACGACGTCAGCCGGGATGACGAACTCGCTGCCCTCGATCGGCACCGGCGAGCGGCGGCCGGACGCATCGGGCTCACCGAGGCGGTTGCGGATGAACTTCACGCCGGTGACGTGACCGTCCTCGCCGAGGACCTCGACGGGGCTCGCGAGGAACTCCATCCGGACGCCCTCGCGCTCCGTCTCGCCGAGCTCCTCCTCGTCGACGACGAGCTCCGACCGCGTCCGGCGGTAGACGATCGAGACGCGCTCCGCACCGTGGCGCAGGCTCGTCCGCGAGCAGTCCATCGCCGTGTAGCCGCCGCCGATCACGACGACGTCCTTGCCGACGTAGAGCTCCTGGCCCAGGTTGGCCTTCTTCATGAAGTCGACGCCGTAGTCGACGCCGTCGAGATCGCCGCCCGGGATGTCGAGGGCGACGGGGTCCATCGCGCCGGCGGTCAGGGCGATCGCGTCGTAGTCGCGCCGGAGCTCGTCCATCGTCACGTCGACGCCGACCGTCGTGTTGAACCGGAACTGGACGCCGAGCCGCTCGACGAGGCGGACGTCCATCTCGATCGCCTCACGCGGCAGGCGGAAGGCGGGGACGCCGATGAGCATCGTCCCGCCGCCGTACGGGAGGCTGTCGAAGACGGTGACCTGGACGCCCTTCATCGCGAGCTCACGGGCGACCGCGATCCCGGCGGGACCCGCGCCGACCACGGCGACGCGCTCGGCGCGCGGCGTGATCTGGGGCATGACGTCCGGGATCCCCGAGGCCTCGTGCCACTCCACGAGGAACCGCTTCATCGCCCGGATCGCCAGCGGCCGGTCGATATCGCCGCGGCGGCAGGCCCGTTCACATGGGGCCGAACAGACGTACGAGCACATCGCGGCGACCGGGTTCGGCTCCCGCGAGAGGATGTAGCCCTCTTCGAACCGGCCCTCGGCGGCGAGGTTCAGGTAGCCGCGGCAGTTCGTGCCGACCGGGCACGCCTCCTGGCACTCGATGTTGCACTGGAGCCAGGACGCGTCGACGGGCTGGACGAGGAATTCCTGGAGGGGCTCGATCGCCAAGGTCGAGGACGTGCCTTTCGCTGCGGTCGGATCGTTGGGAAGAGGCGCGCCCGAGGACGCCCTCGGGCCGTCGCCGGTGCGATCCAATCTACCATCCGTCGCCCGCACGCGTCGCTCGTGGCGAGCCCCGCCGAACGTCGGGTCACGCGGCCGTTTCCGGGTGGACGGCTCGCGGCGGGCGGGACGTCGGCCGAGCGGGATCCGGGTTGACCGGGACCGGGTGCGCAGCTACGCTCAGCCGGGGTGATCTCGCGGGTCGCGGGGCGGCCAGGGAGGGACAGGCGGCAACTTGACGGCCGGCGAAGTCGCATTCCTCGTCATCGGATTGGTCCTGGGGGTCCTCAGCGGAGCGGCCCTGATCGAGGTCCTCCGAGCCCGACCACCGGCCACTCGAGCGATCCGCGTCACGGTCGCTCCGAACGCGATCCAGGGCCGACTCGCCGCGACGCTGTCCGAGGCGGCCGCCGTCGGCGATGCGTCCGGCCCGGCCCGTGGCGGACCAGGGGATCGCCGCCTGTCGGACGACGGAGCGCCGGTCGGCGAGCCCGTCGCCGCGTCACGACGCGCTCGGGTCCGACCCGCCGGAGCCGCCGGGATTCGAACGGCTGTTCCGTCCGCGCCGCCCGACCGACCCGAGCCACTCTGGCTTCGGCCGGCCGTCGAGACCGCCGCGATCGACCTCGTTGCCGTGCCGATCTCGCTGGAACCCGACCCGATCACGACCGCGCTCCGGGCAACGGCCGCCCGAACGGCGGCCGCGGCGATGGCACGGAGCGGGTCTTCCGCCCCGGGCGCGGTGACCGCGGCCGGGACGGCGCTCGAGGACCGCCCCGTCGCCGCTGCGGCGTCGAAGACGCGGGCGGGCGGCGGAGCCCCGACGCCCGTCGCCGACGGGCCCTGCGCCGAGGAGCGCCGCGTCGCCGACGAGCGCTGCGCCGTCGCCGCGCGCGCCCGCGAGGGCGCGGTCGCCGCCGCCGACGCCCTGCGCCGTCAACAGCGCGCGTACGACGAGCTCGTGTCCCGGGCGGACGAGGCCGCGGCCACGGCGGATCCGCGCGCCGTCCGCTCGGCGAAGGAGGCGGCGCAGGCACGGTTCCGCGCGGCGCGGGCCGCCGCAGGCACGCGCGACGACGTGGAGACCGGCGCCCGGAGCTGGCTCGCCGAGATCAACCAGATCAACCACGACACGCGCGAGGCCGCCCTGGCCGCGGAACGGGACCGGGCGGCGGCGGCTCGCCTCGGGTCGACGCTCGAGCGGCTCAGCGTCGAGGCCGACGCAGCGCGGATCGCCGCCGAGCGGGCGGAAGAGGCATGCACGACCGCGCGCGAGGCAGTGGCCGCGTGCGACGAGGGGACCCGGACGGCGGTGGCCGCGCCGGCGCCGGCAGCCCCTCCGGCTACGGTGCCCGACGCCGACGACGCTGGGCCCGGCCGGATCGCGGCCGCCACGCCCGAGCCGGAGGACGAGTTCGAGTTCTCGACGCCGATGCGCTCGTCGGGCGGGGCCGACGCCCCGATCCTGCGGATCCTCCGCGGCGACCGCGACGCGCTCGATCGGGCGGTCGCACGGCTCAGCGGCGACGATCCCGACGCGCGGCGCCGGTGGCAGGCTCAGCTCGGCGCGCTGGCGGATGCGCTCGTCGCGCGCTCGATCGAGGCGGCTGCGTTCGAGTTCCCCGTCGATCACGCGTTCTGGGGCGCGTTCAACCAGGCCCAGAACCGCGACATCATGGCCGGGCTGTCGTCGCTCGGGTTCCGGTTCGACGGGTACGGCGGCTGGCTCGACGAGCGCATCCCGAGCCAGCGCGACCTATCGCTGGCGGTGGGCTATGCCGGGCTCGACCCGATGCGGATCCGGCACTGGCCGAACGAAGCCGAGATGCGTGATCTCCTCGGCTCGGTCCAGGTGGCCGCCGACGAGTACGTCGCGGGCGCCGCGGGCGGGATGAGCCTGGGGGAGCTCGTCACGTTGCTGGGCCGGCGGGCCGATCCGCTGACCGAGCTCTGGAACGACTGGGGCCGCGTACGGCCGATCCTGCTCGAGGCGAGCTGAGCGCGATCCGCGCCGTTCAGAGCCCGGCGCGGGGTCAGCCGGCGGTTGCCCGCTCCTGCGCTGCCGCGAGCTCCGGATCGGGGCCTTCGTCCTCGTCGTCGTCGATCACGACGAGCCGGAGCGCCTCGCCCGCCTCGGCGCCGATCGGCTCGCCCTCCTCCTTGGCCCATGCGCGGATCCGCTCGTCGAGCTTGTCCGGTTCCTTGATCTGGCTGACGTGCGCGCGGAGGGCGTCGATCTTCCGGTCGATCGTCGACGAGATGTCGACCCGGACGTTCGGCTCGTTGGGCCAGAAGAGGTAGAGACGCCGCACGCGGTGCGCGGCAAGGCCGGAACGGGCGAGGGACGGAAACGCCATCGGGTTGCGCGCCGCGGGATACACCGCGTCGACCGCGGCCAGGCCGGCCTCACGGTGATCGGTGTGGTTCACCCCGCCGAACTGGTAGAAGACGACGGTCGGGTCGGTCGCGAGCACGGCATCGGGACGGAACGTCCGGATCTCGCGGACGAGGTGCTCGCGCAGGACGAGGTCGTTGGCGAGCGCGCCGTCGGGCATGTGGAGGAAGGACACGCCCTCGTACCCGACGATCGCCGCCGCGTCGCGTTGCTCGCGCTCACGAACCGCCGCGAGCTCGAGCGGATCGAGCTCGGGATCCTCGCCGCCCTGGTCGCCGCTCGTGCAGCACACGAGCCATCCCACGGAGCCCGCGTCGATCCATCGCGCGGCGGTGCCGGCTGGGCCGAAATCGGCGTCATCCGGATGCCCCGCGATGAGCATGAACCGATCCGGGCGCCAGTCGTGGGCTGTGTCGCTCATCTGAGCAGCGTTCCGTCCTATGGTCCTGTTGTTTCGCGTGTTGCAGCGGGTCTATCATTCCGGCCGAGGCTTCGCTCGTCTCCCCCCACGAGCGAAGCCTCTACTCGTGTCCACGGTTGCGCAGCGTGCGCCGGCCGCGGCGCGCGGCGCGTCAGGCGGGCTCGCCGGCGAGCGCGTGCTGGGCTTCGTCGAGCGCGGCGATCACCTCGGCTGCGTGGCCTTCCGGCTTGACCTTGGGCCAGGTCCGGGCGATCCGGCCGTTCGGGTCCACGAGGAAGGTCCGCCGCGCGACCCCCTGGTACGTCTTGCCGTAGTTCTGCTTCTCGACCCAGCTCCCATAGGCCTCGGCCACCTTGTGGTCGGTGTCGGCGAGGAGCACGAACGGGAGGCCGAACTTCTCGCGGAACGCCTGCTTGCTCTTCGCCCCTTGCGGGCTGATCCCCCACACGTCGGCGCCGCGCTCGTGGATCGTCTCGTTCGCGTCGCGGAACTCACACGCCTCGACCGTGCAGCCGGGCGTGTCGTCCTTCGGATAGAAGTAGACGATCGTCCAGCGACCGGACTGGTCGGCGAGTCGATGGATCGTGCCGGTCTCATCGGGGAGTGCGATGTCCGGGGCGGGATCCCCGACCGCGGGGATCGGCGTCGCGTCGGCGTCCATCGTCAGAGCCTAGCAGGGGTCTCGATCACCAGGATCCGGCCGGCTCGGACCGTCAGGGACGCATCCGGGGCGTCGCGAACGTTCGAGAGGCCGCGCGCCGGACCCGCGACGAGCGGCTCGTCGCGCAACGGGTACCGCAGCCCGCGGGTCACGACCCCCGCGACGTCGCCACCGAACGGCAGGAGCGAGACGAGGTCGCCCACGCGTCCGCGCAGATCGACCACGCCCGGGCCGGCCAGCCGGAGGCGGGCCGCGGCGTCGAGGAGGACCACCCCGCGACCGGCGAGCTCGGCCATCGCGAGGAGCCACACGTTCCCGAGCTCGTGGTCGATCCGGCTTCCGCCGAGCGCCCCGAGGACCGTGATCCGGCGGGCGCCGGCCGCCGCGGCAGCAGCCAGCGCGAGCTCCGCGTCCGTCTCGTCCTTGTCGGTCGGACGGCGGTCGATGGCGACGTTCGCCGCGGCCAACCGCTCAAGCTCCGCCTCGCCGATGGAGTCCGCGTCGCCGACCCAGCGATCGATCCCGCGGCCGAGCCGCGCGGCGTGACGAGCGCCGCCGTCGGCGGCGACGACGAGATCGATCCCGTCGGACCAGCCGGGCCAGGCGCGATCGAGATCGGCGACCTCCGGCACCGAGCCGTCGGCGAGCACGAGCGCGTGGGTGACGGTCATCGCCGCGCCCGCGCCGTCGCCGTCCGCGACAAGTGACGCTCGACCCAGTCCGCGACGGAGGGCGCGACCTCGGCGGCGCCGGCGGCTCGCAGCTCATCGGGATCGCCCAGCACGGATTCGATCCCGACGGCTCGTGCGCCCACCGCCACCGCCATCCGCATGTCGGTCGGCGCGTCGCCGACGTAGATCGACGTCTCGGGCCGATGACCGTGTCCGGCGAGCTCGAGCGCTCGCCGCAGCGGCCGCGGATCCGGCTTGTGGACCGGAAGGTCGTCGCCGAACACGCGGATCGTGAGATGCGCGCCAAGGTCGGTCCGTTGGAGCTGCGGCTCGACGACGTCGCGGACGCCCGCCGTGACGATCCCCAGGACCGCGCCCCGCTCGGCCAGTCGGGCGAGCGCGTCGGCCGCGCCCGCGAACGCGACGACCTCGTCACCGTTCGCGGCGAACGTCGTCTCCCACAGGACGTTCGCCTCGTCGAGCCGCTCGTGGGGGATCCCGAGCCGCCGGTACATCTCCCGCCAGTCGGGCACGTAGTGCTGGCGATAGCGGACGACGTCGAATGGCAGGCCGAACGCCTCCATCACCGTCGCGTTGGCGCGGTGGAACGCACCGAGCGAATCGACGAGCGTTCCGTCCCAGTCGAAGAGGATCGCCTCCACCGGCCGATCCTACCGTTCGCGATCGGCGACGTCGGAGGGCGGATACCGTAGACTCCCGCCGTGCCCGACCCGCAACCTCGCGATTCCTCGCAGCATCCCGGCCTCCAGCGGGTCCGCGAGGCCGCCGCGCGGAAGGGCGTCGACCTCGACATCCGCGTGTTCGACGAGTCGACCCACACGGCCGCCGACGCCTCCGCGGCGCTCGACGCCGAGCTCGGCCAGATCGTCAAGTCGCTCGTGTTCGTCGCGCCGACGGGCGACGGGACGCTCGAGCCCGTCCTGTGCCTCGTCTCTGGCCCGAACCGGGTGGACGTGGCCCGTCTGGCAGCTGTGACCGGGGAGCGGGACATCCGCCGTGCCACGGCCCGGGAGGCGCAGGAGCTCACCGGCTTCACGATCGGCGGGATTCCGCCGTTCGGCCACGCACGCCCGGTGCGGACGATCATGGATCCCGATCTCGGGCGGTTCCAGACGGTCTGGGCCGCGGCCGGGACCGCGACCGCGGTGTTCCCCGTCCCGCCGGCCACGCTCCGGATCCTCGCCAACGCGACCGTCGCGCCGATCACCGAGGAGCGCCGGGCAGCCGACCTGGAAGCCGAGGCGCAGGCACGGCACGAGCGCGAGGTCGAAGGCGCGGCCACTTCGAACGCGGGGGCGTGACCGGGGGCGCGACCCCGCGCGACGCGACGATCACCTACCCGGGCGGGCTCCGCGCGCGATGGCGCTGGGCCGGGAGCGGCCAGGGACCCGCCGTCTTCGCCCTCACCGAGGCCGGCGGGACGCTCGAGGACCTCGGACCCACGGTCTCGCCGTCGTTCGAGCAGCTCTGTCGGGCCGAGCTCCGGGTCGACGGGCCGGCGGGCGCCTGGACGGTCCGACTTGCGTCGACGATCAGCGACGACCCGGCCGCGCTCGTGTGGGATGACGCCGGCCTGCTCGTCGTGAAGTACGGGTTCCACACGTACGGGCTCGAGGCTCGAACGGGCGCCGTCCGGTGGACCCACCGGTCGGCGTCGCCGGTCCTCGCCGTCCTCGGCTCGCCGCGTCTCCCGCACGTCCTCGTCCAGGCCGAGATCGAGACGTTCGCCGTCGAGGCGGACGGGACGGTCGGCTGGCGGATCGCACACAGCGACGTCGTCGCGGAGGCCGCGCTGATCGGCGGTCGCCTGGTGCTCACCAGCTTCGACGGTCAGGCGTCCGCGATCGATCCCGCAACCGGGCGGCTGGCGCCGGTGTGACCGGTCGACTGGGGACGGGCCGTGGACAACCGCGTCGCGACGGTCGAACTTCGTGGACAACCGCCATTGACCCGGCGATGCGACGGCCGGTAGCGTTGATGTCAGCCCGGAGGGGCCGAGCGAGACTAACGGCAGCGATCGCCTCAATGCCCACGTCTCGAGTAGGTTCCTTCGGGCCTTTTGCTGTTCTCGGCGGCTGTCGAGCCTGACGCCCGCTGGACTGCGTCAGGCGCTCCGCTCCGCGCTTACGCTCCCTCAAGTGCGCGCGCTTGCGGTGCTCGCGCCTGCCTTGCCAGCGGACGTCATGCGCGACGAACGCAGTCGCGAATGACGCTGACGGGCGGCCGTCCCGAGGTCCCCGGATATCATCCCGGCCGTGACCCCTCCCCTCCTGCTGTTCGCCGCGGGCGTGCTTGCCCTGGTCCTCGGCGGGCTCGTGCTCCGGACGTTCGGTGGCGCGTATCGGGTCGGGCGGCTGCTCGCCACCACCCCGGCCGTCACCGTCGCGGAGGCGAACGCGATCGCGGCGGCCGGCGAGCGCCGCTACGTCCGCGTCGCGGGACGGATCGACGCCGAGGACGAGTTCGAGGACGAGGCGCACCGCCCGCTCGTCTACCGGCGGACCCGGCTGGAGACCCGTGGCGGCCGCGGCTGGGTGCCCTTCGAGGACCACCGCCAGTCCGTGCCATTCACCCTCAACGAGGGGCTCGACACGATCGGGATCGACGTCGACGCGCTCGGTGACGGCCTCGTCGTCGTGCCACGCGAGTCGGCGGGCACGGCGGCCGACGTCCCCGACCGGGTCCCGGACGGCACGGATCCCTCGACACCGGTTCGCGCCCGGATCGAGCAGATCTCGTCCGTGGAGCATGCCATCGTCGTCGGCTATCCGGTTCCCGCCGAGCCGACGGCCGCGAGCGCGACGGCGGCACCGGCTGCCGAGATGACGGCCGGACGCGGACGTCCGCTGATCCTGACGGTCCTCGAACCGGACGAGGCGATGCGGATCCTCGCCGGCGGCGACGCGGGTCGGACGAGGCTTGCGGCCGGACTGCTGGGGGCCGGCGCGGTCCTCCTGGTCGGCGCAGTCGCCTGGGCCGCGATCACCGCGATCCTGCCGGCGGTCCTCGCGGCCATCCCGGGCCTGGACGGCCTCGTCCCAACGGCACTCGCCGCGTCGGCGGAGCCAACGCCGGCGGCCGGCGGCGACCCGCGGAGCAACGGCCAGGGCCCGGGCCTGGTCGGCACGCCGGGCCTGGCGCTCCTCGGGGTCGCTGCGATCGCGATCCTCGCGGTCGTCGCGACGACGATCTACGTCCGCCTGACGACCCCGCCCGCCGACCGCGGCCGTCGCCGCTGACCGGCGGGCAACGTTCTCCGGGGTGCCGCGCGATCCTGGGGGCGCGTCAGCCCGCCAACCCGGCCGCCCTGCCGGCGGCGAGCCACTCCTCGGCGCGCTGGAGCGTGAACGCGTTCGCGGCGATGTCCTCGACCCAGAACGCCGCCCGCCGGGCGTCGTCGGAATCCGGAGCCTCGAGCGCCCGCCGCGCGTACGTGGCGATCAGATTCGCCTGGACCACGAACGTCATCGCGAACGCGCCCAGATCGGAGAGCCGCGCCGGGCCGCCGCCGTCGCGATACGCGGCCAGGAAGGACGCCGTCG
>DASSMI010000246.1:0-10559 GCA_035688935.1 Candidatus Limnocylindrales bacterium
CTCGAGAAGGTCCCCCTCAAGACCGTCCGCTCGATCGAGATCGAGCAGTTCACCAAGGCCGACGACGAGGACGGCAACACCCGGTTCGTGAAGCAGGCCTACTACGTCGAGCCGGACAAGATCGGCCGCAAGCCCTTCTACCTCCTGCGCTCCGTGCTCCAGGAAGAGGGCCTCACGGCGATCTGCAAGGTCGTGATCAAGGACCGCGAGGCGCTCGCCGCGCTCGATCCGTTCGCCGAGACGATGCTCCTGACCACCCTCCACTGGCCCGACGAGATCCGCTCGACGAAGGAGCTCGATCTGCCGGACGACGAATTCGACTTCAAGCCGGCCGAGCTCGCGATGGCGCGCCAGCTCGTCTCCGCGATGACCGGCGAGTTCGATCCGGCCGAGTACAAGGACGAGTACCGCGACGCCCTCATGGAGGTCATCGAGTCGAAGATCGAGGGCCACGAGGTGAAGGCCGTCGAGCAGCCCGAGGAGACCGGCAAGCTCGTCGACCTCATGGCGGCGCTCGAGGCGTCGGTCAACGCCGCGAAGGCCGCCCGGAAGGGCGAGGAGCCGGTGAGCGTCGCGGACGCGAAGAAGGCGAAGACGGCCGCGAAGGGCCGCAAGGCGGCGAAGGCCGACGAGGACGAGGCCGAGGAGGCCGCGCCCGCCCGACGGAAGCGCAAGACCGCCTGACGCCGGCCCAGCCGGCTGGCGGCCGCCGTCGGCGCCGCGCCGTAGAGCGCGGCACACTGAGCCGCGATGCCCCTCGAGAAATACTGGAAGAAGCGCGACTTCGGGCTCACCCCCGAGCCGGCCGGCGGGCCGCCCGGCGGCGGCACGGGCCGCTTCGTCGTTCAGCGCCACCGCGCGACCCGCCTGCACTACGACTTCCGCCTGGAGATCGACGGTGTCCTCGTGAGCTGGGCCGTGCCGAAGGGGCCAACGCTCGACTCGACCGTCCGGCGGATGGCCGTCCACGTCGAGGATCATCCGATCGAGTACTTCGACTTCGAGGGCGTCATCCCGGCCAAGCAGTACGGCGCCGGCGACGTCATCGTGTGGGACTGGGGCACGTGGGAGCCCGAGCCCGAGACCCCGAACCCCAGCAAGGCGATCGAGGACGGCGAGCTGAAGTTCGTTCTCCACGGCCAGAAGGTCCGCGGCCGGTTCACGATCGTGCGAACGTCGCGCCGTCCCGGCTCGGCGCCGTCGACGGCCTTCGAGGACGACAGCGAGCAGTGGCTCCTGATTAAGAAGCGCGACGCCGATGCCTCGGCCGGCTGGGACGCCGAGGACTTCCCGCAGAGCGTCAAGACGGGCCGCACGAACGATGAGGTGAAGGCGAACCGCGACGCGATCTGGATCAGCGAGCAGCCCGCGGCAGTGGCCCAGATCCATCTCGACGGCGCGGTCGAGGCGCCGATGCCGGACCGGATCGAGCCGATGTCCGCGACCCTCGCGTCGAAGGCGTTCGACGACCCGGACTGGCTCTTCGAGATCAAGTGGGACGGCTATCGGGTCGAGGCGGTCGTCCGCGACGGCAAGGTCAAGCTGTGGACCCGGAGCCTGAAGGACGGTGAGGTGTATTTCCCGAACCTCCTGTCGCCGCCGGCCTGGATCGACGCGCGCGAGGCGATTGTCGATGGCGAGGTCGTCGCGATCGACGAGGAGGGCCGGCCCGACTTCTCGCTCCTCCAGGAGCGGATCAGCGAGCGACGGACCGGCTCGGGCGGTGGTCGCGGCCAGGGTGGTCCGCTGGTGTTCCAGGCGTTCGACCTGCTCTATCTCGACGGGCGCTCGCTCCTCAAGGTCCCGCTCGAGGACCGGAAGCGCCTCCTCCGGAGCGTCGTCCGCGAGACGAACCGGGTTCGGTACGCGTCGCACGTCGTCGGCGACGGCCAGGCGTTCATGGCCGCGGCCGGCGCACAGGGACTCGAAGGGATCGTCGCGAAGCTCCGTCGCTCGCGATACGAGCCGGGTCGGCGGACGCCGGCCTGGCTGAAGCTGAAGATCCGTCCCGAGCAGGAGCTCGTGGTCGGCGGCTGGACGCCGGGCGAGGGCAACGCGCGCGACCTCGGCGCGGTCGCCGTCGGCGTGTACGAGGACGGCAAGCTGCGGTTCTGCGGGAAGGTCGGCTCGGGGTTCACGGCCGCGACGCGGAAGCGGCTCCTCGGCCTCATGGAGCCGCTCGTCGTGGACAAGCCGGCGTTCGACCCGCCGCCGCCCAAGGACTGGCGCGGCCGGTGGGGCGGCGACCTGAACGGGATCACGTGGATCCGCCCCGAGCTCGTCATCCGTGCCGAGATCGGCGGCTGGACCCGGGACGGCCACGTCCGCCAGACGTCGTTCAAGGGCGTCGAGACCGGCCGCGACCCGGCGACGGTCGTCCGCGAGGAGGCGGTGTCGTCGGCCTCGGCGGTCCGCGAAGCCGAGGCCGCCGAGCCCGAGCCCGCCGAACTCGAGCCCGCCGAGCCCGTCCCCGGGTCCGGGGCGCGCTCGTCGAGGATCGGCGACGATTCAGCCGTGGCGACCGCGAAGAAGACGGGGAAGCGCTCGAAGAAGCCCGACGTCCCCGACGGGCTGCGCACGACCGGGCCGGACGGCCGCCCCTGGGTCGCGACGCCCGAAGAGCTCGAGGCGCTCGCGGAGATGGCGCCCGAAGGCGTGTGGCGCGTCGGTGGCAGGAACGGTGAGGACCTGAAGCTCACGAATCTCGAGAAGGTCCTGTTCGAGCCGCACCCGATCGACGGCGGCGGCCCGGTCACGAAGCGCGAGCTCGTCCGCTATTTCGCCCGGATCGGGCCGGCGCTCCTGCCGCACCTCGCCGAGCGGCCGCTCAACCTCCACCGGTTCCCGAACGGCGCGGCAGGCCCGGGCTTCTGGCAGAAGGACACGCCGGACACCGTGCCGAGCTGGATCCGCCGTTGGAAGGAGGTCGGGGTCGAGGATCGCAAGGCGAACGTCCACGTGATCGCGGATCGCGTCGCGACGCTGTGCTGGCTCGGCAACCAGGCCGCCTTCGAGGTCCATGCCTGGACCTCCCGTCTCGAGGAGCCGTTCCGGCCGACGTTCGCGCTGATCGACATCGATCCGGGCTCGAGCACGACCTGGGAGGAGACGCTCGTCCTGGCTCGGCTCTACCGGACGGCGCTCGACCACCTCGGCGTCCGGGCGTATCCGAAGGTCACCGGGCAGCGCGGGATCCAGGCGTGGATCCCGATCGAGCCGAAGTACACCTTCTCCGACACGAGCGACTGGGTCGAGAGGATCAGTCGGGCGATCGGTTCGACCGTGCCGGACCTCGTGTCGTGGGAGTGGTCGAAAGGCAACCGTGGCGGGAAGGCGCGGCTCGACTACACCCAGAACCAGCCGATCAAGACGCTCGTCGCGCCGTACTCCGTCCGGCCGGCCGCCGGCGCGCCGGTGTCCGCGCCGATCACGTGGGACGAGCTGGACGATCCCGACCTGCGACCGAACCGATGGACCGTCCGGACGATCGTGGAGCGCGTCGAGCGGGTCGGCGACCTGTTCGCGGGGGCGCAGACGGACGCGCAGGAGCTGCCGCCGCTCGGGTGACGGAGCGCATGGCTCGCCTAGGCGCGAGAGCCGTGGATTCGGGTGCTAGCTCCGCCAGACGGTTGGCTCGCGCCTGCGGTACGGGAGCACGAACCAGCCGAGGAGCGGCTCGCCCGTCGACTGTGACGCGCCCGTCGGGCGGAGGGCCGGATCGAGCTCGATCGTGACCGTGACATCGTCCCGGTCGGGCCAGTTCGGGTCGTAGAGCCGCAGGGTCACCCCCCGCCCGTCCTCAGCGTAGCCCCAGGCGATCACCTGGTGGTTCTTCGTCAATGCATACGGGTTGGTCGCGGCGACACGGATCAGCCCGATCGGGACGAGGTCGCCGCGGTCGATCGCATCGCGCGCCTTCGGCCATTCGCGCTCGTACGTGGCCTTGGCCCGGTCGCCGCCGAACGAGCCGCCGAGCGCCATCCGCAGCCAGAACCGGATCGGCACCGTCAGGAACGCGAGCGACTGGACCTGGCGACGGACGATCGCCTTGAACCGCGGTGAGCCGTTCGCGAACGGCTCACGATCGTCGGGGACGGGGACCTTGGCGGCGTGGAGATCCGCAACCGTGTAGACCATCCCGCCGCAGAGCCCGTTCTGCGCGTCCCCGACGCCCACGACCCGCGGATCGAACGGCCCGAGCTTGACGGTCGGACCCGCCGGCCAGGCATTCGCGAAATGGAACCCGTTGGCGCTCGGCGTGAAGTTCGGGACGCGTTGCTCCTTCATCCCGCCGATCGTAGTCGTGATGCGTCTCGAGGGCGTTGCCGGACGGCGCGCAACGACGGGCCGGGTCGGGACGTCAGCGGGTGACGGTCACCCTCACGATTCCCGGCGGCACGCCGAGCGCGGCGAGCGACCCCGACGTGGGGTCGAACACGTCGAGGACGAGGAGGTACTCGCCCGGCGCGGCCGGTGCGCTGATCGCGAGATGGATGTTCGCCCCGGCACCCGGCGCGAGGCCCGCCGGCAGGACGGTCGCCGACGCGGGGGCGGCCGCGCTCGGATCGGCGCCGAGCCCGACCCACCGTGCGACGAGCGTCGCCCGTTGTGCCGGCTCGATCTCGGCCACGCCGACGTCGGGGACCACGGCGCCATGGCCCCACGCCGAGCGTCCGAGGTTCGTCACCTTCACGTCGAACGCGAACGTCTTGCCCGCCGACGCGGTCGCGGTCGTCGGCATCCGGTACGTCGCGGTGACCGGGCCGGTGACGCGCACGATCAACGCCGGCAGGAGCGCCTGGGTCGCGGCGTCGTAGGCCAGGCCATCGGGCTGGTGGACGGTCGCGACGAGCCGGTACAGGCCCGGCGTCGCCGGCACGCGAACCGGAACGGCGATCCCGCCCGTCGCCACCCGCTTCGCGGCCACCGGCGCGACGACCTCGCCGGTCCGCTCCGGAACGACGAGCTCGCTCGGGCCGGCGTCGGTCGCCGTCGTGCCCGGGTCATCGTCGCTTGGCGCGGCCGCGGTCGGCGTCGTGGGCGTGGTCCCGCCGTCGGGCGCCGCGGGACCCGGTGCGGCCGGAACCGCCGGGGACGCCGTGTCGAGTGGATCCCAGCGCGTGGCGATCATCAGCTTCTCGGGCAGCAGGCCGATCGCGTCCTTGGCGATCGGGAGCGTGAACGTCGTCCGGCTGCCCGCGGTCGGCGGCGTCGACAGCGTCGGCGACCCGAACGTCACGCCGAGACCGGCGAGCGACGGCTCGAAGATCGGGAGCGCGTCGACCGCCGTCCCGACGGCCCCGCCGAGGACGCGCGCGGCGGTCAGGCGTGGCTTCAGGACGATCGAGCGGTGGAACCCCGAGTCGACCTCGTCCGGGTCCATCATCGCGATGGCGCCCTTCGTCCGGTGGCTGGCGAACTTCAGGAAGTGATCGTTCCGGTTCGGGGCGGCTCGCCAGATCCGCTCGAGGCTGTTGCGCCCGCGGAGGACCGCCCGGACGTAGTACGTCGGCGCGAGGTAGGCGTCGGCGATCACCGCCCCGGCACCGGCCCGGAAGAACCCGGCGGCGTAGTTGTCCACGCGCTGCTGGGCCTGGTCGAGCGTCCCCTCGGCGAGGCCCGGCTCGGTGTTCCCGCTGGCGTAGCAGAGGTGGCTGAAGATCACCACCGCATCGGGCGCGAGCTTGATCTGCGACCCGATCTGGTCCTCGCCGAAGTACTGATGCGAGTCCGCCGCGCCGGCGTGCGGGTTGAGTCCGAATCCGTTCTGGGTGGGAGGGTAGAGCGAGTCGCGGTAGATGCTCGGCCAGCCGTTGCCGTGACCCAGGTAGACGACGACGGACGCACCCTCGAGCGCGCGCTTGACGTTGGTCCACGTCGCGTCCGGCGAGTAGACCTTGACGACGTTTGGGGTGTACTTCGCGGCGGCAGCCGCCGCTTCGTCAGCGAGCCGGCGGTAGTAGGGCGTGACGCTCCCGACGGGGCCGACGATCAGGACGACCTTGGGTGCCGTGCGGGCCGGAGCGTCGCTGACCGCGGCAACCGGTCCTGCGCTGAGCAGCAGCAGGCCGACCACCGTGAAGAGCGCCAGACGTGCGACGCGAAGCCGCGCGCCGCGCGAGTTCCCGAACACCCGATACCGACTCCAGGAGACGCGCCCTCGGTTGCGCGGCGCGCTCTCCACCGAACTGTACCAACACCTCATTCTCTACCCGTTTGCGAAAGGTTCACCCGCGGTTCCGCCGGATCTGCGGTGCACTCGCGCACCAGAAGTCCCATTGCCCGCGAGGGCGCGAGACGCCACACTGCCGCGCACCGGGGACATGGGGATGGGAGAGACAGGGCCATGAGGGGTCAGCGAACGATTGCCCTCGCCGTGCTCGTCGCGATCGTGGCGGCGTGCGGCAACAGCGCCACGCCGTCGCCGTCGGCCGCCGATGCGAGCGCGAGCGCCCCAGCGGTCGCCGCGGCGAGCCCATCGCCGGTCGCGAGCCCGTCCGTCGCGCCGTCGCCCAGTGTCGCGGCCACGCCCACGCCGAGCCCGACCGCGACGCCGTCGCCCACGCCGGCGCCGACGCCCGTGCCGTGGAAGACGTTCACCTCGAAGCGCTACCACTACAAGATCTCGTATCCGCCGGACTGGGTCGTCACCCCGGGCGACGCGAAGTACCAGGATCAGTTCGACGGCTACGGCTACCCCTTCGTCTATGTCACCCGCGACACCGTGACGAACGAGGTCTCCGTGAGCATCACCGTCACCGGCGAGATCGCGTACATGAAGAGCCACTACAAGGCGAAGCTGATCTCGAACAACGGGATCAAGCTCGCCTCGGGCTATGCCGGGCGGCTCCTGACGTTCACCGGCGTCGAGGAGGGCCTCAAGGTGACGATCCAGCTGATCGTCGTCGCGAAGGGTCGGGTGGGCTACTTCCTCAGCCTGTTCGCCGACTCGAAGACGGCGCCCCAGGATCGGCAGCTCTTCCGGAAGATGTACCTGAGCTGGCGTCCCACGCCGTAGACCATCCGTGGCGGGCCGGCCGGCCGCCCGCCACTCTAACCTTTACGTGAACGGCAAGGTTGTGGCATCATGACGGCTGATCATGAGCCATCTCGACGCCCTGCCCGCTGACGCCACCACCACCGACCAGGCCGACTCGCGCCCGCTCCTCCGGATCCAGGAGGTGGCGGCGATGCTCGGTCTCACGACCCGATCCATCCGCTATTACGAAGAGGTCGGGCTCCTCGAGCCCGCGGCGCGGTCGGAGGGCGCCTACCGCCTCTTCGACGAGGACGACGTCGAGCGCCTCCGATTCATCAAGGGTCTCCGCGACGACGCCGGGTTCAGCCTGGCCGAGATCGGACAGCTCCTCGAGGACGAGGCTGCCCGGACGCGCAACCGCGCGCGCTTCCGCACCTCGCGCGACGTCAGCGAGCGCCGCGCGATCATCGACGACGCCCTGGACCGGATCGACCGCCAGATCGCCTCGCTCCAGGAGAAGCAGGATCGTCTCGCGGAGATGATCGGGGAGGCCCGGGGGCGGCGCGACCATCTGCTCAGCCACATCGCCGAGCTCGAATCGGGCGTCGAGCCGGCCCCCCACGAGCATGCCTCGCCCGCGGCCAAGCGAACCGTCGGACGCGCCCGCGCCCGATGACGATCACGTTCCGCGGCGCGCGAGCGTTCCGCCACCGCAACTACCGGCTCTTCTTCATCGGCCAGGCGATCTCGCTCGTCGGCACCTGGATGCAGCAGGTCGCCCAGGGCTGGCTCGTCCTCCAGCTCACCCACGACCCGCTCTGGCTCGGGCTCGTCTCGGTCGCCCAGTTCGGACCGACGATCGCGTTTGGGCTCTTCGGGGGGCTGATCGCCGACCAGCTGCCGAAGCGGAAGACCCTGATCGTGACGCAGTCGATCGCGATGATCCTGGCGTTCCTCCTGTTCGCCCTCACGGCGCTCCACGTCGTCCAGGTCTGGCACGTGATGATCCTGGGCGCGCTGCTCGGGCTGTCGAACGCCGTCGACATGCCGACCCGGCAGTCGTTCGCCGTCGAGATGGTCGGCCGGGAGGACGTGGCGAACGCCGTCGGACTCAACTCCGCCCAGTTCAACGCCGCGCGGATCCTGGGGCCCGCCGCCGCCGGTCTCCTGATCGGCGCGTTCGACATCTCGACGGCGTTCCTCATCAACGGCGTGAGCTTCATCGCCGTGATCGTCGGCTACCTGATGATGCGCGACGACGAGCTCCGGCCGGTCACGATGGCGCCGCGTCCGCGGACCTGGGGTCAGGTCGTCGAGAACCTTGCCGAGGGCGCTCGCTTCGTCCGCTCGACGCCGCTCGTGCTCCTCGCGACGACGACCGTGTTCCTCGTCGCCACGTTCGGCCTGAACTTCTCCGTCCTGATCCCGCCACTCGCCGACAACGTCCTCCACGTCGGCGCGTCCGGCTACGGCTTCCTCATGGCCGCGTCCGGGCTCGGGTCGACCGTTGCCGCGCTCTGGGTCGCGTTCCAGCATCGGCCGGGCCCGCGGCCGATCGCGGCGGGTGCGATCGCGCTCGGACTGGCGTCGGTCGTGCTCGCCTGGTCGAGCTCGTTCGGGCTGTCGCTGCTGACGATGATCGTTGCCGGCGCGGGTGGCATCGCGATGGCGGTGAGCGCGAACACGACGATCCAGCTCACGGTGCCGGACCATCTCCGCGGTCGCGTGATGAGCGTCTACACGACCTGCTTCTCGGCGTCGGTGCCGGCCGGCGGCGTCCTCATGGGCGGGATCGCCTCCGCGTTCACCGTGCCCGCCTCGCTGTTCGTCGGCGCGATCCTGAGCATCGTCTGCGGCGTCGGCGCGTGGATCTGGCTCGATCGGATCCAGGCGACGGGACGCCGGCCGGCCCTTCGGAGCGTCCCCGGCGGCGCGGTGGCCGCGGCCGACATCGGCGCGATCGATCCCGAGGGCCGCTCGGCGGGGACGATCGGGCGGTCGCGCTCGCGCTAGGACGCAATCCGGAAGCGTTCGAGACGTCGGGCCAGCTTGGCCTGATCGGGCCGCAGAGCTGCAGCCCGCGGAAGCTCGATCGGTTGACCGTGAAGTTGCTGCAGCCCGACGACCAGCATCGGGCCATCCGTCTCGGCGAGGATTGAGGGCCTGACGACCACCCGATATTCGGGCGTGACCGTCAGGAAGAAGCTGTCGAATGCCGCGTGGTGGAGCTTGCAGAGTGCAAGACCGTTCGTCACGAGCGGTTCACCCTCGGGGTCGTTGTCCGCGACGATGTGAGCTGCGTCCAGCAATTCGCCGTGACGCAGACGGCAGAGAGCGCACATCTCGCGGTACGCAATCAGCACTCGCTCCCTGAACGATGCCTGGTGCGCGCGACGTCTCACGGTGGACGTGTAGTACGCCCGTGTCGCGCCCCGATCCTCCGCCACGAGATCGACATCGAGACGCTCGAGGATCGTAGGCGCGTCGAGTTGAACCGAGAACATCAGCCCCGGTTGGTCGTCTCCGACGATGAACACAGGAAACGTCGCGAGGTACCTTCCGGGTCGCGCGACCGGATGAAAGTAGACGAGGGGCGCCTGCGTCGCCATGGCGCGGCGCAGACCGACGTTGTCCCAGCGTCCGGGATCGTCGCCTTGATACGAGTACCGGATCACGCCACGCGAGTCGTCGAATGAGTCGCGGTACGGGCCATTCAATGTGGTCGTGATCGAAATCGGCAGCTCACAGAACGCCGGTTTCCAGATGCCCTGCTGCGGGCTCATCAGCGGAACCCGCTGGCCGCGAAAGGTGAATCCGGATCGCAGCTCCTCGCGATCGAAGACCTCACCGATCCGTTCGCGCCGGTCGGACAACCACTCGAACGCCGCGAGGCGAACGTCGAGATCTGGCGTGGCCGTCACGTCCCTAGCTTACGAGCCGCCGCGCGCGTCGCGCCTCCGATCGCCAATCGTCAGTGAGCGGGAACACGCCGATCGCGATCAGCCAGCGAGCAGGCACCGTACGCGATCGGGACGAGCGCCCCGGCGAGCTCGACGGTCATCCAAGCTCGGCGACCCGCGCGAACCGTTCCACCCGCTCGACGAATTCGACAGGCGACGACCCGCCCACCCAGACGGCGAGATGTTCGACGCCGAGGTCCTCCCACGCCGCGATCTCGGACCGCATTCGCGATCCGTCGCCGCGGATCGCGTACGGCCGCGCCGCGCCGGACTCGGCGGGCTCGTCGAACGAGACCCTGACCCGAGCCGAGAGCGCCGGCATCGGCCGGCTGGCGTCACCGGCTGCCGCGCGGATCGTCGGGATCCGCCGGGCGTAGGCCTCGGGCGAGGCCGCGCTCGAGTGGTAGCCGTCGGCCAGGCGCCCGGCCCGCGCCAGCGCGGCCTCGTTCCGGCCGCCGATCCAGATCGGCAGCGACGATCGCTGCGCCGGCAGCGGTCCGAACACGAAGTCGCGCAGCTGGTGGAACCGTCCGTCGAATGGCTCGGTCGAGCCCGACCACAGGTGTCGCCACAGCCGGATCGTCTCGTCGAGGTACGCCCCGCGGACCGCGAACCGGTCG
>DASSMI010000247.1:0-4505 GCA_035688935.1 Candidatus Limnocylindrales bacterium
GTTCGGCGGATGGTCATCTCGGTCCGTGTCGTGTGATCAGTGGTGGAACTCGAGGTCGGGCCCCATGCGCTCTCGCAGGAACATCGAGTGATGGCGCTCGAAGATCCACTCGCCGGCCCGGTGGCCGAGCGCCCGGATGCCTTCGTCGGCTTCGAGCTTGTCCAGTGTCGCGTAATCGGGCAGGTCGAGGAGGATCACATTGTCGAAGTCCCAGCCGTGGGCCACGTTGTACCAACCGATGAACCGGATTCCGTACTTCGCCTCGTACTCGCGGAGCTGTCGCGCGAACAGCGTCCGCATGTAGAACTTGAAGAACGCGTCGCGGCCGCGGCGGACCGAGAAGTACGTCGCCAGGACGGGCACGGGCTGGGCGGGACCTCCGGTGGGGACGGCTATTGTCGCATGGGGTCGTCGCCGGTCGAGGACGGGCCATCCTCTTCCGGCGAGACGGTCGGAGCGGCGGTTTCCGCATCCTCGAGCTCGCCGACCGTCTTCGTCGCGCTCGCCAGCGGGCGGCGCCGGCTGCGCCGATCGGCCGCCACGAGCCGCAGCAGGAAGATGATCGTCTGGCCCGCGACGAGGAGAAGGACGATCACCGCGAACAGGAAGATCGTGCTCAGCCACGTCGGCCACTGCCACGCGACGCTCAGTGGCGTGAGGATGACGAGGACGACCAGGACGACGAGCTGGAACCGGAAGCAGCCGAGACCCGGTCCGCGCTCGGCGTCGAGGTCGGCGCCCTTGTACTGAACGGGCGGGAGGTTCGTGGCCACGAGCGGGAAGGGTACGGGAAGCCCGGTATCGACGATGCGCACCCGTTGAACGATTCGGTCGGTCCTCGCCATCAGGCTCGGTGCAGGATGCACATCCGGGCTTTCGAGGGCGAAGGCGGTCGATGGATCGAGACCTGGTCGAGCGAGCACGGGACGGAGATCAGGCGGCGTTCGCCCGGATCGCCGACGAGACGAGCACGACCCTCTTCGGCGTCGCCCGACGGATCCTGCGCGACCCAGGGCTCGCCGAGGACGCACTCCAGAACGCGCTCGTGATGATCTGGCGGAAGCTACCCACCCTCCGCGAGCCGGAGCGGTTCGAGGCGTGGGCCTTCCGAATCCTCGTCCACGAGTGCTACGCGGAGGCGCCGAGGGCTCGCCAGTGGGCCGCGACCGTCCGCCTCTTGCCGACCGATCGCCCGAGCGACGCCGACGAGATCCGCTCGATCGGCGATCGGGACGAGCTCGATCGGGCGTTCCGGAAGCTGTCGCTCGATCAGCGGGCAGTCTTCGTGCTCCACCACCACGTCGGACTCTCGCTCGTCGCGGTCGCCGAGACGCTCGGGATCCCGGACGGGACCGCTCGATCTCGCCTCCATTACGCGACACGGGCGCTCCGAGCCGCGTTCGACGCGGCGCATGCGACGGACCTCGTCGAGGAAGGACGGCCGGCATGACGACCGATCGAGCCTTCGAGCTCGCCATCCGCGACTGGCTCGACGACGGCCGAGACACGGTCCCGCGGGCCGCGATCGACGCCGTCCACCTGGCGGTCGCGACAACGCCGCAGGAACGGCCGATGCCGTGGCGGCGGTCGTCCCTGGCGTTGCCGGGCCGTCGAGCCATCGGCGCAGTGGCCGCCGTGGTCGCGCTCGCGGTCCTCGCCGGGATCGTCTGGAGGCCGAGCCCGAACCCGATCGCGGCCTCGCCGTCGGCGTTACCGTCGGTCATGACCTCGGGCTCGCCGGCCGCGTCGTCGGGGGTCGGGCCGTCGTCCCCGCCGTCGACGCGCCAGAGCGCGGTCCCGCTCGCGCCGATCGGCTACGCGGGCAACGGGACGATCGCGTTCTCCCGCGACGACCCGGTGCTCGGCGACACGACGACTTGGCTGATCGATCCGAGCGGCGAGCACGAGGTGCCCCTCGTCGTCCGCACCGGCTGGGGCGGCGCCACGGAGCTTCCGGGAAGCGGCTGCTGCGGGCTGTTCGCCCCCGACGGCCGAACGATCGCCGTCGCGTACGACGAGGTCAACCCGTCCCGCGCACCGGGCACACTCCGGACCACGACCCGGGTCGACCTCGAAGGGACCTGGATCGGTTGGGTCCCCGAGTTCTGCGGGGCCTGCGTCTCGATCGAGGGCATCAACTACGTGCCGCGTGCCTGGTCCCCCGACGGCCACATCCTGGCCGTCGAGATCTGGAGCGAGACGGATCCGGATCGGGACGGGATCCACCTGGCGCCCTACGGCGGCTCGACACTCGAGGGACCGGACTGGACAACCCAGGTCACCGGCAACAACCGGGACGTCCCGGTGGCATTCTCGCCCGACGGCACGGAGCTCCTGTTCGTCCGGGTCGACGCGCGCGAACGACGAGGGCCGCTCATGGCGCTGACCATCGTGACGGGCTCCACGCGGACGATCTCCCCGCCTGGCGCGTTCACGTTCGCGGACGGTTCCTTCGGTCCGAGCGCGAGCTGGTCGGCGGACGGTTCGAAGATCGCCTTTGCGGCCACCGATGACCGCGGCTCGATGGACCACATGCGCGTCTGGGTCGCCGACCGCGACGGCTCGAACCGGACGGCCTTGACCGAGCCCGACGGGTTCGTGACGTCAGCGCGGTTCTCGCCGGACGGCGCCTGGATCGCGTTCGACCGCCCGGGAACGGGCGGCAGGCACGACGAATGGATCATCAAAGCCGATGGCAGGGCGGCGACGAACCTGACGGCGGACTTCGACCCTGGCGTCTGCTGCGGCCGGTGGTCGCCCGACTCACGGGCGCTCCTCGTCGCGGGGACGAACGGCCACGACGACGCGAGCGACCTCCTGATCGTCCCGATCGACGGATCGGCGATCCGCCAGGTCACGACGACCCCGGGCCTGTATACCGATTTCTCTTGGGGCCCTGTGTCGCGCTGAACCCGGTCAGCCCCAGAGTCCGCGCCGGGCCAGTGCGTCCTGGAGCCGGAACCACTCGCCGACGAACGGCAGGAACCACGGCCGGCCTTCATACGGCGCCGGGACGAGCGGGAAGCCCAGCTTCGCGAGGGCCGGCTCGCGGCCGCCGCCCAGCCAGTCCGCGACCGCCACGCCGAGGGCGGTCATCAGCGCGACGCCCGTGCCGCAGCAGCCCATTGCATAGGTCACCCCGTCGTGGCGACCCACGTGCGGCATCCGGTCGAACGTGAAGCCGACGTTGCCGCCCCAGCCATAGTCGATCCGGAAGCCGGCGAGCTGCGGATGGACCTCGAGCATGCCCTTGTGGAGGATCCCGTGGATCCGGTCCATGCCCATCGGCAGGAAGCTCGCGCGGCCGCCGAAGATCATCCGGCGGTCCTCGGAGATGTGCCAGTAGTAGAGGAAGTTCTTCGTGTCGAAGAACGCCCGGCCGCGCGGCGAGATGACCCGTGCCAGCTCCTCGGGGAGCGGCTCGGTGGCGATGATGTAGCTTCCGATCGGGATGATCCGGCGGCGGAGGCTCGGGACCACGCCGTCGGTGTAGCCGTTCGTCCCGACGACGACCTCCTTCGCCAGGATCTGGCCACGGTCGGTCGCGACGACGAGCCCGCCGTCGGGCTGCTTCTGGATCGCCCGGGCGCGGGTGCCCTCGTGAAGGTCCGCTCCCGCGGCATCCGCGGCCGCCGCAAGGCCGGCGAAGTACTTCCCGGGGTGCAGCAGCCCGCTGGGCGGGAAGACGAGCCCGCCATGGTAGAAGTTCGTGCCGATCTCGTCCGCGAGCTCGGCCTTCTCGACGAACCGGGCATCGACACCGAACTGCGCGAGGGTCGTCACCGACTCGCGGAGATGGGCGGCGTGGGACGGCGCCCACGCGACGTCGAGGTAGCCGCACTCGCGGAACTCGCAGTCGATCGCCTCCTCGGCGATCACCCGCTTGATCGTCTCGTAGCCGGCCATGGTCTCGTCCCAGAGCGCCCGCCCGGTGTCGTCGCCGTAGCGCTCGATCAGCTCCGTCGGGCCCCACTTGTAGCCGGGGTGGACGATCCCGCCGTTGCGGGTCGAGCCGCCGAAGCCGAGGGTCTCGGCCTCGAGGAGCGTCACGGCCGCACCCTTGCGCGCCAGCTCGCGCGCCGCGTTGATCCCGGTGTACCCGCCGCCGATCACGACGACGTCCGCCGTGTCGGGCAGTGGCCGGTCGCGATACGACGGGATCGCGGGCATCGTCGCGTGCCAGTAGGGGCGCCGCTCGTAGTCGCGGTTGAGGGTCGCGGCGGAACGTCGGGCGGTGGGCAGCGCCATGCGCCGGGAGCCTAGCGGAGTTGCCGCTCGCCCGTGTCGCCGTTGCGTGACACGCCGGCCGCTCGTCACAGTGAACCGATCCGGCGCGGCCGGCATCTGATCGGCGAACGCGTAGGGAGGAGCCGCGCATCGGACCCGCGATCGACCGGTCGGTCATCGACCGGGCCCGGAACGGTGACCGCGACGCGTTCGAGCTGATCGTCCGCGCTCGGATGGATGCCGTGTACCGACTCTCCTTCGCGATCCTCGGCGATGAG
>DASSMI010000248.1:0-2657 GCA_035688935.1 Candidatus Limnocylindrales bacterium
CGGCACATCCGCGTCTGGCTGACGATCATCGCCGCGACGGCGCTGATCGGGACCGCCGGCTACGTCGTCCTGTTCCGCTGGAACGTGGTCGACTCGGTGTACATGACGGTGATCACGATGACGACCGTCGGATTCCGGGAGGTCCGGGAGCTCGTCGACTGGCCGGAGCGGCTCTGGACCATGCTCATCGCGGTCGCCGGGGTCGGCATCATCTACGGCAGCATCGGGATCGTCGCCGAGGCGGTCGTCGCCGAGGCGTCGAGCGGCAGGAGGGAGCAGCGACGGATGGCCGAGACGATCGCGAGCCTGTCCGGGCACTACCTCCTGTGCGGCTACGGTCGCGTCGGCTCGACCGTTGCCCGCGAGCTCGTCCACGCCGGGCAGGAGCTCGTCGTCATCGACATCGAGCCGGCCTCGCTCGAGCGGGCCCGCGCCGACGGCCACCTGATCGTCGAAGGCGACGCGACCAACGACGACACCCTCCGGAAGGCCGGGATCGCGCGTGCCCGGGGACTCGTCGCGACGATCGACTCGGATGCGAACAACGTGTACGTCACGCTGTCCGCACGGGCGCTCAACCCACGGCTGTTCGTCGTGGGCCGGGCGAACGCGGAGGGCTCCGAGGCGAAGCTCCAGCAGGCGGGCGCCGATCGGGTCGTCTCGCCGTACACGATGGCGGGTCGGCGGATGGCCGAGCTGGCGATCCGGCCACGCGTCGCCGACTTCATCGACGCGGCCCTGTCGCACGGCAACCTGCGCTTCTCGCTCGAGGAGCTCCAGATCGAGGCCGGAGGCTTCCTCGACGGCATGACGGTGGGCCGGCTCCTCGACGATGGCGTGTTCACGCTCGCGGTCGTCCACGGCGAGGGCGACTACGAGGCGAACCCGGACCGGGAGCGCGTGCTTGCGGCCGGCGAGTCGCTCGTCGTCTCCGGCTCGACCGAGCAGCTCCGCGCGCTCCGCGCCCGAGCCTGAGGGACGAGCTACCCGGCCCCTTCCACGAAGCGCTCCGACGCCGCCATCGCGGCGCCCACGATCCCCGCGTCGTTGCGGAGCGTCGCGGGCACGACCGGCGGCCGGACGGTCAGCCGCGGGATGAACTTGTCGGCGTTCTTGCTGACACCGCCGCCGAGGATGATCAGGTTCGGCCAGAACAGCTTGTCGATCGCGTGGAGATGCTCGTCGAGGTCGTTCGCCCAGGCCTTCCACGACAGGCCGCGCCGGACTCGAGCCGCGGCCGCGGAGCGCCGCTCCGCGTCGCGACCGCGGATCTCCATGTGGCCGAGCTCGGTGTTCGGGACGAGGACGCCGTCGTTGAACATCCCGGAGCCGAGGCCCGTCCCGAGGGTCAGCACGAAGACGACGCCGCCACGGCCGCGACCGGCCCCGAACCGCATCTCGGCAAGGCCCGCGGCATCGGCGTCGTTCAGCACGACAACCGGCCCGGGGAGCGGTGAGCGGAGGTGGCCGGCGAGGTCGTAGTCGATCCAGCCCGGGTCGATGTTCGCGGCGGTCTTCGTCACGCCGTCCATGACGACGCTGGGCATCGTCACGCCGATCGGGATCCCCTTGGTGTCGATCGCCGCGTCCTTCAGCGCCCGCTTCACGATCCGGACGATCACCGGGACGACGGCGTTCGGCTCGGACGGCTGCGGTGTCGGGACGCGCAGGCGCGTCGACACGAGCGTCCCGGTCTCGACGTCCACGACCGCGGCCTTGATGCCGCTGCCGCCGACGTCGACGCCGACCGCCAGCCGCTTCGCCGCGTCGGTCATCGATGCGTCCTCAGAAGTAGTTGACCGTGATCCCGCCGTCGATCACGAGGTTGGCCCCGTTCGTCCAGCGGCTCTCGTCCGACGCGAGGTAGACGGCGACATGGACGATCTCCTCGGGCTTCCCGAAGCGGCCGGTCGGATTGCGGGCGAGCCGGATCCGCTTCGCCTCCTCGTCCTTGACCAGCCAGTCCATGAGCAGCGGCGTCTCGATCGGCCCGGGCGAGATCGAGTTGGAGCGGACGCCCCGCGGCGCGAACTGGACGGCCAGGCTCTTCGTCAGCGCGAGGACGGCGCCCTTCGAGGCCGTGTACGCGTCCTGGGGGACGGAGCAGCCAAGGATCGCGACGAAGCTCGCGACGTTGATGATCGAGCCCGAGCCCTGCTCGAGCATCGGCGGGATCGCGTACTTGCAGCCGAGGTAGACCCCGCGGACGTTGACGGCCATGACCTTGTCCCAGGTCTCCACGTCCGTGTCGATGACCGAGTGGTCAGCAGCCGGCATGATCCCGGCGTTGTTGTAGAGGGCGTCGACGCGGCCGTACGTCGCGATCGCGTGGTCGACCATCCCCTTCGCTTGGTCGTCGCGGCTGACGTCGGCCGCAACCGCGGTCGCCTGCCCACCGGCGGCCTTGACCTCCGAGGCGGCGGACTCGGCCATCTCCTCCGACACGTCGACGCAAACGACCTTGGCGCCCTCGGCCGCGAACATGTGCGCCGCGGTGCGGCCCATCCCGCCACCGGCGCCGGTGATGATCGTGACCTTGTCCTCGAGACGCACGGTCGGCGGGCCTCCTCGCTCCGGGTCGCCGCTCCTGGGCGCGACGTCCGGACATCGTACTCGGGCTCAGTGGCCGCCGAGGAGCCGCTCCTCGATGACCCGGA
>DASSMI010000249.1:0-2812 GCA_035688935.1 Candidatus Limnocylindrales bacterium
CGGACGGGTCCACCAGCCGCCGCCGGTCCACCAGACGTTCCAGGCGCGGAACTTCGTGGTCTGCTCGTTCGTGCCACGGAAGTTCGACTACCACCCGCTCGCGATCCCGGCGCCGTACAACCACTCGAACATCAACAGCGATGAGGTCATCTACTACGTCGCCGGCAACTTCATGAGCCGGCGCGGCGTGGAGATCGCGTCGTTCACGCTCCACCCGGCGGGCATCGCGCACGGGCCGCATCCGGGGACCGCCGAGGCCTCGATAGGCAAGGAGGCGACCGAGGAGCTGGCGGTCATGGTCGACACGTTCCATCCGCTCCACGTCACCCAGGCTGCGATGGACCTCGACGACCCGAACTACCCATACAGCTGGCTCCCGCCCGAGGACGAGCACGCCCACGCGCGGGAGCTGAGCGAGCGCGGCCCCGAGGCGTTCCCCGACTGACACGCGCGGGCGCCGTGAACGCCCGCACAATGCGGCGATGAACGATCCCTTCGACCGATCCTTCCGCGACCGCGTCCTCGCGGGAGAGACCCTGTTCGGGCTCTGGCTCGACCTCGCCTCGCCGGCGTCTGCCGAGCTCTGCGCGAACGTCGGGTTCGACTGGCTCCTCGTCGACCTCGAGCACGGAGCGGGAACCGAGGCGGACGTCCTCGGCCAGTTCCACGCGATCGCTGCCGGCGGCTCGGTGCCGCTCATCCGACCCCAGTCCGGCGAGCGGATCCGGATCGGCCGCGCCCTCGACCTCGGCGCGCGCGGCGTGATGGTGCCTCGGCTCGAGTCGGCGGCCGACGCGCGCGAGGCGGTGTCGTACCTCCGCTACCCGCCGGACGGGATCCGCGGCGTCGCGACGCGCGTCCGCGGGGCCGGCCTGGGCGTCGTGAAGCACCCCGACGTCCGCCGCCTGAACGAGCGCGTCGTCGGGATCATCCAGATCGAGTCGGTCGGCGGCCTCCGCGACGCGGATGACATCGCCGCGATCGACGGGGTCGACGTCCTCTTCGTCGGTCCCGCCGACCTCTCCCACTCGCTCGGCATCGCCGGCCAGTTCGAGTCCGCGGAGTACACGGCAGCGCTCGACCGCGTCGTCGCGGCGTGCCGGGCGCACGGGAAGGCGGCCGGGATCCTCGTCTACGACCCCGCCGCCGTTCCGCCGTTGCTGGAGCGCGGGTTCACGTTCGTCGGCGTCGGCGCCGATGCCGCGCTCGTCGCGGACGGCGCGAAGCGGCTCCTCGCGACGGTCCGGAGCTAGGCGCGCGCCTCCGCGTCGAGCGGCGCCGCCGGCGACGGCGCTCCGGCCGGCCGGCTGCCGGTCTGGGCGATCAGCACGCCGGCGATGATCAGCGCGCCGCCCACGAGCTGGGCCGGCCCGAGGGTCTCGTGGAGGAAGGCGAACGCGAGCCCCACGATGATCAACGGCTCGACCGTGCTGACGAGGGCGGCCTGGGCGGCGCCGATCCGGCGCGAGCCGGCATAGAACGTCTGGATGGCAAGGAACGTCCCGAGGAAGCCGATCGCGGCGAGGAACGGCCACGCGGCCGACGGGATCTCCGGCGGCGCCACGGGCCGACCGGTCGCCAGCGCGACGATGACGAAGACGATCGCGGTCGAGGTGATCATCAGCGCGCTCGCGGCCGCCGCGTCGTCGACGTGGCCGTCACCCGCCGTCTCGTGCGCAAGCCGATCCGACCGCTCGCCCGCCAGGCGAGCCGAGAGGATGATCCAGCCGGCGTAGATGAGCGGCGAGATCAGGACCAGCGCGATGCCGCCGACCGTGCCCGTCCTCGACAGGTCGATCCCGCCAAGGGCGAGGACGACGCCGAGGAGGGCGATCCCGAGCGCGATCCACGGGCGGCGACCCTCGAGCCGGGACGCGTATCGGACGGAGAGGACGGCCACGATCGCGGGGTACAGGTAGACGAGGACGCCGGCAAGCGCCGCCGGAACCGTCTCGAGCCCCGCGTAGTACGTGCCGGCGTTCCCGCTGTACCAGATGCCGAGGCCGACACCCACGAGGACCTCGCGACGCCCCAGCCGACCCACGGCCGCACGGCGCTCCGGCGAGATCGCGATCCACGCCCACGCGAGCGCGGCCCCGATCGCGAAGCGCCAGGCGAGGAGCTGCGCCCACGTCAGGCCGGCCGCGTAGATCGGCTTCGACAGCACCGTGCCGGACCCGAATCCGGCCGCGGACACGACGATCAACGCGATTCCGAGCAGCCGGCGGCGATCCACCGGCGCGACGCTATCAGCCCCGACGGATCAGCAGCGGCGCGTTCCGAAGCCGGACGTCACCGCGGGAGCGGCGTGCCGTCTCCTCGGCCTTCGGCGTCGTCCTGCGCGTCCCGATCGGCCACTTCGCTCGTCTGGGCGATCCCCGAGGTGATCGTCTCGCGCTCGGCCCCGTCCACGCCCGGGGTGACGCTTTCGGCCTGGCTTTCCGGGTGGCTCGAGTCGGTTTCGAGCCCCGCTGCGCCGCCGCCGGAATTCGCGCCGTTCGGATCGGCCTCGTGCGGGTTCATCGCTTCGCGTCCTGCGAGCCACCCTGCCGGGAGGTCCATCCGGCGTCCTTCCGCTCACGCTGGCCCGAGCGGCCCGTGCCGGCCGCGCCGTCCCCGTATCGATGTTGCTGCTGGTCGCCCTGGTCCCGCGGACCGGTGGGATTCCCGTCGGCGCCGCCCTCGTGGAGGTGCGGCGCTCCGACGCCACCCTGGGCGCGCTTGGTCTGAGGGCTGAGGCGTGTGGTGCGCTTCTGGTCGTCCATGACGCCACGGTGCGCCGGCGCGGCTTGCGCGCGGGCGAACCCGGGAG
>DASSMI010000250.1:0-5203 GCA_035688935.1 Candidatus Limnocylindrales bacterium
GGATCGCACGGCTACCGAGAGGAGTTTTCGTTTCGTGTACAGCGACAAGAACCTGACCTGCGCCGATTGCGGGCAGGAGTTCGTGTTCACCGCGAGTGAGCAGGACTTCTACGCCCAGCGCGGGTTCACCGAGCCGCGCCGTTGTCCGTCGTGCCGCGCCAGCCGCAAGGCTGCCCGGAACGCGAATGGCGGCGGGGGCGGGAGCAGCTACGGCAGCTACGGCGCCGGTGGCGGCTACTCGGCCGGCGGCTCGTACAGCAGCGGCGGGAGCTACAGCTCCGGCAGCGGCGGCGGGTATGGCAGCGGCGGCGGCTACGGCCGGGACCGCGGTCCCCGCGAGATGTTCAGCGCAACCTGCTCGAACTGCGGCAAGGAGGCCCAGGTCCCCTTCCGCCCCACGAGCGGCAAGCCCGTCTACTGCTCGGACTGCTTCCGCAGCCAGCGCGGCGGCAGCGCCTACTAAGCCCATCCTCTCGGCGCGGACCCGGCCCTTCGGGCCCGCCATGCATCCGTGAGTTCCCGAGCCGGGTTGTCAGCCGACCCGGCTCGTTCGATTCTCCGGCCCGGCGCTCGACGTGCAGCCCGTGCTCACTCGGTCGGCCGAGCCCTCGATTCCGAACCGAATCCGACCTCGGATGAGCCGTACGTGGCTAATCCTCAAGGAAAGACGACGCGCCGAGCGTCGTAGCGCGCACCTGGCGCTCATTCCGCGGGCGAAGCACCGATCCTCGTCGCGGCACGCGCCGAACGAGCACTCGGAGATTCCGATGCAGACCCGACAAATCCCCTCGACGCCTGATGCCCGATCCCCAGCAGGTGCGGAGATCCGCCATCTGATGGCCGGCGCGACCGGGAACATGATCCACTCCACCGTTCCGCCAGGTCAGGTGAATCGGGCGACCGTCCACGCCACGGTCAGCGAGTTCTGGCACGTCCTCTCCGGGGAGGGGCAGATCTGGCGGCGAGACGACGCGGGTGAGCAGACGGCGGTTCTGGAGGCAGGAGTCTCGATCGACATCCCGGTCGGGACGGCGTTCCAATACCGCTGCACGAGCGACGAGCCGCTCCGGTTCCTGTGCATCTCGATGCCGCCGTGGCCCGGCGATCAAGAGGCGACCTTCATCGCGGGTCCGTGGGAGCCGAACGCTCCCTGAAGGCTGAACGCAATCCTCGGGCCGTGCGCCCACCGCGTCAGTCGAGCGTGATGATCCTCCCGGAGACCGCGCCCGCGTCCAAGTAGCTCTCGACGTGCGCCACGCCGGCACCGGCCCAGCCCAGGCCGTCGGCCGCCGCATCGGTGACGAACAGGTACGGTCTCGCTCCGATCCGCTCCCTGACGTGGTTCTTGAGCAACCGGTGGACGAGCGTCACGGCCGGCCCGTGGAGTTCCGTATGGGAGCCGCCGGAAACCTGCACCCCGAAGCCGCGATGCAGCAGCATCTTGAGCCAGAGAGAGCTCGCGACCGGACAGGCCGTACACACGTGGTCCGAGGCGATCGCCGCCTGCTGCAGCTTGACCTCGTGGAAGCGGTCCACGATGCCCCGCAGCCCGGCGAGCAAGGACCCGGAAACCTCGTCCAGGTCCGCGGCGGCCGCGACGCCGAAGACCGCGTCGCCCTCGACCTTGGCGACGGTGAACGTCGGTTGGATGCCCTGCACCACGACGTCGAGGAGGGCGCCGAGGATCTCGTAGCCCGCCGGGATGCCGTGGCTGAAGTCGAGGCCGTGCGTCTGCTCCACGTTGGCCAGGAACGCCGTGTAGCCGCTGATGTCAGCGAGCAGGAAGTACTGCTCAGACGCTCGATGAGCGCCGGCGGACCCGACCTTCGGCTCGGACGTCATCTCGATCGACCTCACGGCAGACGCGACGACCGAAGCGTACAGATCGGCTGGGTCGATTCCGTGACGTGGGCGCCACGACGCGCCGCCGCGCTCAGCCCTCGCTGCCGCCTCGTGAGCGCCCGCTGAGCATGCCGAGGTCGAACTTCCGCTCGGTGCCGTGCACCAGCCGATCGATGTTGTCGGCATGCGCCAGCCAGATCAGGGCCGCGCCGGCGACCGCGTAGAGCGGATACGCCCCGCTGATCGGGCCGTTCGCGGCTGCCCACAGCAGCCACATCGCGACCGCGATCGCCGCGGAGCCCAGCAGCGATCCCAGCGAGACATACCGGGTCACGAGGATCGCGATCACGAAGACCGGGAGGGCGAGCAGCACCGCGATCGGCTGGATCACGAGCATCGTCCCGACACCGGTCCCCACGCCGCGACCGCTCCGGAAGCCGTTGAAGATCGACCAGATCGCCCCCGCGACGGCGGCGAGCCCGCACAGCACCTCGACGAAGGCGGAGTCCGTGACGATCCGGGCGAGCAGCACCGGGACCGTGCCCTTGAGCACATCGCCGGCGACGACGACCGCTGCCCGCTTCCGGCCGAGAGCCCGCAGGGCGTTGGTGCCGCCGGTCCGCCCCGAGCCGACCGTCCGCGGATCGACGCCACCGGTGAGCCGGGCGACGAGGACGCCCATCGGGATCGAGCCGCACAGGTAGGCAACGACGATGAGCCCCAGATCCAGGAGGATCGTCGAGAGGTCCATGGGCTCCACGGTGCAGCAACCCGGGGGTCGGTGGCGGGAGGATAGCACCGGCCGAGGCCACCGCCCCGCGCGCGCCCGGTCGTTCGGTTGCGGGCTTCCGAACGGCCCGCGTACGATGGCCGCAGTCCATCCACCCGCCCGCCCGGCAGCGGCCAACGCCCCGGGACGTGGCTCGCGAGGCACTCTGACCGCATGGCCGTCGGCTCCTCCAACGACTTCGATCTCGTCGTGCTCGGCGCCGGAACCGGCGGTTACACGGCGGCGTTCCGGGCGGCCCAGCTCGGACTGAAGGTCGCCCTCGTCGACGAGGACAAGATCGGCGGGACGTGCCTCCACCGCGGTTGCATCCCCACGAAGGCGCTCCTCGAGAGCGCCGGACTCGTCGAGCGGATGAAGCACGCCAAGGACTACGGGCTCGTCATCGGCGCCGACGGCGTCGGCATCGACTATCCGCAGATGGCCGCCCGGAAGGACCAGGCCGTGAAGCGGCTGTGGACGGGCCTGAAGACGTTGATCGACAAGAACAAGGTCACGTGGGTCGCCGGCCGCGGGAAGCTCGAGGGCCCCAACAAGATCCGCGTCAGCCAGCCGGGCGACGACGGCACGCCCGGCAAGGGCGGCGACCGCGTTCTCGAGGCGGTCGACGTCATCCTCGCGACCGGCTCGCGGGTGAAGAGCCTGCCCGGCCTCACCCCGGACGGCGAGCGGATCCTGACGAGCGACGACGTCCTCCGCGCGACGAGCATCCCCAAGGACATCGTGATCGTCGGTGCCGGCGCCGTCGGGTGCGAGTTCGCGTCGATGTACCACGACCTCGGCACGAAGGTGACGCTGCTGGAGTACTTCCCGCAGATCGTCCCGCTCGAGGACCGCGAGGTCAGCCAGACGCTCGAGCGGAGCTTCACCCGCCGCGGGATCACCGTGATGACGAACGCCCGCTTCGACTCGACCAAGGTCGAGGTCACGAAGGACGGCGTCTGCCTGGTCGTGGGGCCGGACGGCAAGGAGCCGGGCGAGCTCCGCGCCGAGCAGCTCCTCGTCGCCGCCGGACGAGCGACGAACGTCGAGGAGATCGGGCTCGAGACGACGAAGATCGAGGTCGACAAGGGGTTCGTGAAGGTCGATCCGCGGATGCGGACGAAGGAGCCCCACGTCTACGCGATCGGCGACATCGTCGGCGGGCTGATGCTCGCCCACACGGCGGCGCACGAGGGGATCGTCGCCGCCCACACGATCGCCGGCGACAAGGAGATCCACCCGGTCGACTACGTCAAGCAGCCACGCGCGACCTACTGTCGTCCCGAGATCGCCTCGATCGGGCTGACCCAGCAGCAAGCCGAGGAGCGGGGCCACACGATCAAGACGGGCAAGGTCCCGTTCCAGGCCATCGCGAAGGCGATCATCGGCGGCGAGTACGAGGGCTTCGCGAAGGTCATCGCCGACAAGGACACCGACGAGACGCTCGGGATCCACCTGATCGGCCCGCACGCCACGGACCTGATCGCCGAGGCGAGCGTCGCCTTCGAGCTCGAGGCGGTGCCGTGGGAGATCGGCGGGGCGACCCACGCCCACCCGACGCTGTCGGAGATCCTGGGCGAGGCGGCGATGAACGTCGACGGCCGGTCGATCAACTTCTGATGGCGGTCAAGGCGTCGGCGGCGACGAAGACGAAGCCCCTCGGCGCCGACCTCGGCCTGTCGGCCGACGACCTCCTCGAGATGTACCGGCTCGTCGCCCTCGCCCGGGCCGTCGATGAGCGGATGTGGGTCCTCAACCGGGCCGGCCGCATCCCGTTCGTCATCAGCGGCCAGGGCCACGAGGGCGCCCAGGTGGGCATCGCCTGGGCGCTTGAGAAGGGCAAGGACTGGATCGCCCCGTTCTACCGCTCCATCGCGACGTGCCTGACCTTCGGGATGAGCGCCCGCGACATCATGACCGCGCAGTACGCGACGGCGTCCGATCCGTCGTCGGGCGGCCGCCAGATGCCGGGCCACTACGGGTCGCACGAGCACAACCTCGTCTCCGTCTCGTCGCCGGTCGCCACGCAGCTCCTCCACGCGGTGGGGATCGCGCTCGCGGCCAAGATCCGCAAGACCGGCCAGGTCGCGATGACGGTCATGGGCGAGGGCTCGAGCAACCAGGGCGACGTCCACGAGGGCCTGAACTTCGCGGCGATCCACAAGCTGCCCTTCGTGTTCGTGGTCGAGAACAACGGCTACGCGATCTCGGTGCCCCTCGCGCGGCAGGTGGCGGGCGAGAGCGTCGCGGATCGCGCATCCGGGTACGGGATCCCGGGCGTGACCGTCGAGGGTACGGACGTGCTCGCGTGCTACGCGGCGGCACGCGAGGCGGTGGAGCGGGCGCGGCGCGGCGATGGCCCCACGTTGATCGAGGCGAAGGTCACGCGACTCACCGCCCACTCGAGCGACGACCAGCAGACGAAGTACCGGACCGAGGAGGAGCTCGCCTCCGAGCGCGGCCACGACCCGGTGCCGGCGTTCCGGCGACAGCTCGTGGACGCCGGGATCCTCACGCCCGAAGCGGAGGACCGGATCGCGGCCCGGATCAAGGCGGACGTCGACGACGCGACCGAGTACGCCGAGGCCCAGC
>DASSMI010000251.1:0-7789 GCA_035688935.1 Candidatus Limnocylindrales bacterium
TCTTCACGATCAACGGGCCCACGAGCGTGAAGCCCAGGGCGAACGCCGCGTTCAGCGTCAGCGTGAAGATCCCGTTCGCCGACAGGAGCTGCTTCTTCGGGACGAGGATGGGGATCATCGCCGCCTCGGCCGGGGCGAAGAACACCGTGATCGTCGAGACCGTGATGTTCAGCAGATAGATCAGGCCCAGGTGGTTGCCCGCGAGGAAGATCGCGACGAACGCGAGGCCGCGCAGGATGTTCGTGAGGATCAGGACGAGACGCCGATCCATCCGATCGACGAACACCCCGGCGAGCGCCGAGAACAGGACCGCCGGCAGCAGGAACGTCAGGATCAGCGCGCTGACCGCGGTCGTCGATCCGGTCGACTCCGAGATGATGACCGTCAGGCCGAAGATGACCATGTTCCCGCCGATCTGGGTCGCCGCCTGGGCGATCCAGAGCAGGAGGAACGGACGGTTCCGGAAGACGTCGATGGCGCTTCCGGCCGGGCTCGACGCGGCCGCGGGCGCTCCCCCGCCGGCCGTCACGGCGCGCTGGGCCGTGGCGCCGCAGCGGCGCTGAGGACGGGATCGCCGCGGCTGACGAACGCCGCGAGCCGGCGCTCGATCGTGCGCCTCTCCACGAGGACGTGCCGGCCGCAGCTCTGGCAGCGGAGCCCGATGTCGGCGCCGAGCCGGTCGACGAGCCAGGTGTCGCCGCCGCACGGGTGGGGGCGACGGAGCCGGAGGACGTCGCCGAGGTAGAGATCGAGCGCGGGGCGATCGGTCATCGGCCGGAGGGTATCAAAGACCCACGGCGCGACGCCGATCCGGGCGACCCCGCGATCTCAGGAGAACGGCTGGCCGTGCGCCGGGACGAGCGTCCGGGTCGACGCGGGGAGCGTCATCAGCTGGTCGATCGGGACGACCTCGACGGTCGTCGCCGGGCTCGTCGCGCCGAGCTGGGCGATGATCCCGCCGACCCGCGTGAGCGAGCCGACGATGACCTCGGGCTTGCCGATCGCCCGGATCGTGAACGGGTCGCGCAGGAGGGTCCCGTCGACGTCGAGCGAGCCGGGGACGCCACCCACCGTGGTCCGCGCCACGACCCGGATCCCCTCGACCGCGATCGCCTCGGCGCCGGCGTTCCGGAGCTCGTTCAGGAGGTCGTCGACCGAGCCGGCGTCGATCTCGCCGCTCACCCGGATCTGGACGCCCTTGCCGGCGATCGGGTCCAGCCCCGACCAGGCCCGGATCCGGCCCAGGTCCGACTCGATCTGGCCGAGCGACGTCGCGCCGCTCGCGCGATCAGCGCGGAGCTCGTCGCGCTGCTGCTGGAGGTCCGAGACCTCGGCACGGAGCTGGTCGTTCTGGTCGTTCAGGCTGGCGACGAGCGTCGTGAGGTCCTGGGCGGACTTCGACTGGAGCGCCGATCCGCCCGACTGGCCGCGAAGCTGGACCACGACGAGCAGGCCGAGGATGCCGGCGACGATCGCGAGCGTGAGCTGGCTGCGCGAGTCGCGCATCGCCGTGCCGTTCCGGAGCGACCCGCGGATCACGGGGCACTCCCGCCCGGTGCGGCAGAAGCCTTCGGCGTCGGCCCGGGCGTGGGGCTCGCGACCGCGTGCGACTCGCGGAGCGTCACCGAGCCGGCGAACGCCGGGACCTCGACCGTCTCCGGCTCGGCCCACGAGATCCCGATCCCGAACGAGCCGCGACGCGTCCGGACGAACTCGCCCCAGCCCGGCGCGGCGGACAGCTTGGCGAAGAGGTCCTTCGGGCCGATCGCGTTGATCTGGTACGGCCCGGTCAGGTACGCCTGGTTGACGAGGACCGAGCCGCCGATGTCGATGATCGACGTCGACGTCGTGAGACGCTCGCCGTTGATCGCGATCGCCTCGGCGCCGGACTGCCAGAGCAGCCCGACGACCGTCCGGAGATCGGCTGCGCCGGCGAGATAGTCGGCCTCGTTGCCGCCCGGCGGGGTCGGGGTCGTCGAGTCCTCGATCTTCAGGACGATGCCGGTCCCGCGCATCCGGATGAGCCCGGCCGCGATGCGCGCTTCCTGGAGCCGGTCGTTGAGGTCGCGGATCGCGCTCGCCGAGCCGGTTCCCTGAGCCTCGAGTTCCTGGATGTCCTCGCGCAGCTTGACGATCGACGCCTTGAGCGCGTCCTGCTGGCTCTGGAGCCCGAGTGCGGTCTCCACCAGGAGCGATCGCTCCTGGGTCGTGTACCGGACCCGCGGTCCTTCCGCGAGGTACTGCGCCGCGATCAGGAAACCGAGCGCGAGCAGGGCCACGCCGAGCGTGACCTGCCAGGACGGGATCGCGCGGATCCGGGCGGCGAGCGTGGTCATCGCTCCGGATTGTGGAGCGGCGGCTCCTCGTCCGGTGGATCGTTCGGCGCGTCCGGGCCGGCCGGCGCCTCCTTCGGCAGCGACCAGTCCGTCGTCGTCCAGAGCGCCGATCCCCCCTCCGAGCCGGCGCTCGCGGAGACGCCGCCGTCGCCGGCGTCGTCGGACATGGGCCGGCCGAACAGCCGGTTGTCGCCGGGCGCATCGGGCGACGCGGCCATCGCGTCCGAGCGGCGCCCGGCCCGTCGGACGGCGAGGACGACGATCACGAGGAGCACGGCCAGGCCGATCGCGGCGACGGAGCTCTGGAGCAGCGCCGCGACCGGATCTCCGCCACCGCGCGGGTTCGGCACGGGCGCCCCCGGCGCGACGGGCGGCTGCGATCCGACGACCTCGAACGACGGATCGGGCTGCGGCCCGCTCCATCCCGGCGGCAGCGGACCCGCGGGGGCGGGCCGCGGGCCGCGCCTTGCGGGCGGCTTCGCGCCGAGCTCGCCGAGCCAGTCGGCTTCGAATCCGGCCACGTCCTTCCCGAGCGCGGCCCTGAACGCATCGTCGTCGGACACGCCGTCGGCGTACGACCGGATGAGCTTCACCAGGGCGTCGCGGCCGTTGACGCGGACGATCCGGTCCACGGCCGACACGCTTTCGGCGTAGGCGAGGAAGAACCGATCGCGGGTCGTCGGGAAGGCGCCGGCGAGGCCGTCGAGCGGGATGATCGAGCCGTCCGCTGCGGCCGCTTCGACCTGCCTCCGATCGGAGTCCCGGTAGCTGTCGGACAGGTAGACCGCGAGCCCTTCGTTCAGCCAGTGGGGCGGGTCGTGGTACGGGTTGTCGACGGCCGTCGCGAAGACGACGTGGGTGAGCTCGTGGGGGACGACGCTCTCGACCCAGCTCGCGTCGATCTCGTCGGGCGTGATCAGCGCGAAGAGCGTGCGGATGTCGGGATGCGCCTGGCCGCCGACGTTCTCCCGGGTCGCCGGGCCGAGCGCGTCGTAGAACGACGGCTGGTCCGGGTAGATGAAGAAGTCGATCGGGTCGCTCTCCGTGACGCCGAGGAGCTTCGCCGTCTCGGCCACCGCGCCGTCGCCGATCTTGAGCGCTCGCTGGCCGAACGCCTGGTCGCCGTCGACCCAGTGCACACGCACGACGGTGCCCTCGAGCGTCTTCCAGCGGAACCGGTCGTCGTCGTACGTGTAGCGGATCGCCGGGCCCACGGCCGTCGTCCCGGACCCGTCGGTCACCCGGAAGCGGACCGTGAACGTCGTGTTCGGGACGACGTGCCCCTCACGGAGATCGAGCCGGTAGTCGAGGGTCGACGCGCCGGACGGCGTGCCCGCCGGAAGCGGAACCACGGTGGGACCGATCGCGCCCGGCGTCGCGACGAGGACGTCGACGTGGTCCACGGAGCCCGAGACGGTGACCGGCTGCTGGAACTCGAGGAACTGCCCGAACTTCGAGCTGCCGGATCCCTGGCCGAAGGCGATCGGATCGGCGGCACGCACGACGGGCGCCGCGGCGAGCACCAGCGCCGAGATCCCGACCGCGAGCGCGGCGGCGAGCGTCCGCGCCCCGCGCACGGCGCTCACTTCGCCCACGCCAGCCCGGCCATCCGGATGATCCCCATCCCGTTGTCGTACGCGCCGAGCAGCCCGGTCCGCGCCAGCGACCAGCCGACGTCGTAGGTCAGCGGGATCGCGGGTGCCTCGTCGCGGACGATCGCCTCGGCGGCATCGAACGCGGTCCGGGCGGCGGCCGGATCCGCGGCCGAGAGGCCGCCGGCGATCGCGTCGTCGAACGGCTTCGAGGACCACCGACCGTAGTTGTTCGATGCGCCGCTCCCCAGGAGGATCCCCAGGAAGTCGTTCGCGCCCGGGTAGTCGGCCACCCAGCCCATCGCGAAGATCTGGGGCGGGTCGTCGGCCAGGCGATCGAAGAATCCGGGGCCCTGGACCTCGATCTTCACGGTGACCCCGAGCTCGCGCTGGATCTCCGCCGCGAACGCCCGGTCGGTCGGACCGCCCCCGAGGAGCGTCGTCTCGGGGAAGCCACTCCCGCCGGGGTACCCCGCGTCGGCGAGCAGCTGCCGCGCGCCTGCCGGATCGTGCGCCGGCAGGAAGTCGGTCTCGCTGCGGCCCGGGATGCCGCGCGGGACCATGCCCGTCGCCGGCAGATCGGTGCCCGCCGACGACAGGCCGACGAGACGCCGCCAGTCGACCGCCCGCGCGAATGCCTGCCGAACGCGGACGTCCGCGAACGGCGGGCGCGACGTGTCGAAGCCGTAGTACTGGAGCGACAGCCCGTCCGTGCGGCGAAGCTGGGGCCCGAGCGTGTCGTCGTACGCGAGCCAGGTCGCGTCGAACGCGCCGACGGTCGCCAGGTCGACGTCGCCATCCTCGAACGCGGCAACCGCGCTGCGACCGCCGATGTCGTGGACCAGCTCGACCGTCGTGATCGCCGGCGTGCCCGCCCAGTAGTGCGCGTTCGCTGTCAGCGTGGTCTCCTGCGGGGTTGCCGCCGTCAGCACGTAGCCTCCGCTGCCGACGAACGCCGAGCCGGGCTGGATGTCGGGCGAGCCCGCGCCGGTCGGATCGAGGCCCGGCGGAACGATCGAGAACGTGGGGCCCGCGACGATCGTCGGGAAGTCGGTCGCCGGGCGGTTCAGGTGGACGACGACGTCGTTCCCGTCCGCGGCGATCCCGACGGTCGCAGGGTCGGCGGTGGCCCCGCGCGCGTAGTCGAGGGCGCCGGTCACGTCCGCGATCAGGCTCACGAGCGGCGACGGATGGCCCGGCGCGACGACCCGGAGCCAGCTCCGGACGACGTCCTCGGCGCGGATCGGCGAACCGTCGCTGAACTCGATGCCGCTCCGCAGGTGGAACACGACCGTGGCGCCGCCGTCGCGGAACTCCCACGACTCCGCAAGGGCCGGCCGGGTCTGGAGCTGCGCGTCGATCGCCGTCAGACCCTCGAAGAGCTGCGCGCTGATCGCGGCACTGCCGATGTCGCCCTGTGCCGCGGGATCGAGGTCCGACGCGGCTCCGATGAGGATCCGGACGGTGTCCGACGCGGCAGCTCGCGCGGCAAGCGGCGGCGACGACGCGGCGTGCCCGCCGATCAGGGCGATGCCCGCCAGCCCGGTCGCCGCGAGCGCCAGGACGAGACGGCGCGCAAGCGGAGCGTTCAGCCGCTTGCTCTCGTCCACCAGGCCCCCGTTGGTCGGAGTCCGACGTGCCCAGCCGGCAGTCGATCGATCAATCGCTCGATCGCGACCGGCTCCGGGAGCCGCGCGGTCCGGATGTCCGCGTCGCGGACGAACCCGGCGAGCAGCGCGACCACGCAGACCCAGCGACGCATGGCCGGAGGATAACCGTCGAGCGCCGAACGGGCCCGAGACCGCCCGAGGCCGGACGACGGGCAGCAAACGAGGCCTCGCGAGTCACACCGCCGGGGGAACGATGCATTGGCCGCGAGGCCTCTGGTTCCGATAACGAGGCTCTGCCGGAAACGTTAGGCCGCCGTTCCGCGAGAATCGGGGAATGACGCTCCGCCTCCGGAACACGCTCGGCCGCGCGCTCGAGCCACTCGAGCCCAGCGACGGCCGGGCCGTCCGGATGTACTCGTGCGGACCGACGGTCTACCGGTTCGCGCACGTCGGGAATCTCCGGACGTTCCTCCTCGCCGATCTCATCCGACGCGTCGTCCTGTACCACGGGATTCCGGTCGTCCACGTCCAGAACGTCACCGACGTGGGGCATCTCCGGGACGAGCGCTTCGACCGCGGCGAGGACCGGATGCTCGTCGCCGCCGGGCTCGAGCACAAGACGACCGCGGAGATCGCGGACGCCTACGAGGCAGCGTTCCATGCGGATTCGGCATTGCTGAACCTCCTCCCGGCGCATGCCTTCCCGCGCGCCACGGAGCACATCGCCGAGATGGTCGATCTGGCCGAGCAGCTGGTCGACGCCGGACACGCCTACGCCACCGACGACCGCAACGTGTACTTCTCCGTCGGGTCGTGGCCGTCGTACGGCGCGCTCTCCGGCAACACCCTCGACGCGCTGCGAGCCGGCCACCGCGGCGAGATCGAGACCGACAAGCGCGACCCGGCTGACTTCGCGCTCTGGAAGTCGGCCGGCGAAGGTCGCCAGCTGAAGTGGCCGACGCCGCGCTGGGGTGAGGGCTTCCCCGGCTGGCATCTCGAGTGCTCGGCGATGGCGTTGAAGCACCTCGGGCCCCGGTTCGATCTCCACACCGGCGGGATCGACAACGTCTTCCCCCATCACGAGGACGAGATCGCCCAATCCGCACCGATCGTCGGTGGACCGCCGGCGCGGATCTGGACCCACGGGGAGTTCCTCCAGGTCGGCGGCAGGAAGATGGCGAAGTCCGCAGGCAACATCGAGCGGATCGCGGACGTGGCGGCGCGGGGCATCGATCCGCTCGCCTTCCGCGCCCTCTGCCTCACGTCCCGTTACCGCCACAAGCTCGAGTACACCGACGAGTCGCTGGCGGCCGCGGCGTCCGGGCTGGCCTCGCTGCGATCGGCCGTCGCGTCGCTCGGGCCGGCGCCCGCCGACGGCCCGTGGGCCGCGCCCCGGCCGCTCCGCGCCGGCGCGGCCGCTCCCCGGCCAACCGGCACCGCGACCGGGATCGCGGGCAACGGCGACGGGGACGGACCGTCGCTCCGCGATCGTGCCCACGACCCGGCGGCCCCGCTTTCCGATGCGGGGCGCGCGCTCCACGACCGCTTCGTCGCCGCGCTCGACGACGACCTCGACCTTCCGACGGCCCTCGCCGTGGTCCGCGAGGTCATCCGGTCCACCCTTCCGGCGGACGAACGTCGCTGGCTCGCGCTCGATGCGGACTTCGTCCTCGCGCTCGATCTCGACCGGATCGGCACCGGCCCGGTCGCCGACGTGCCGCCGTCCGTCCGGATCCTGGCGGCCGATCGGGCTGCCGCGCGGGCCTCCCGCGACTTCGACCGCGCGGATGCCATCCGAGCCCAGCTCGCCGATCTCGGCTGGGAGGTCGTGGATGGAGCCGACGGCCCGGAGCTCCGCCCGATCCGCTGACGGGCATGAGGGAAGCCGGCGGCCCGTCCGGGACGTCGGCTTCCGGGTGAGGTCAGGCTGAACGAACCCAGCCGCGGTGGCCGCCGAGCGGAACGCGTCCGCTCAGATGGGGGTCAACGAGGGGTCGGCGACGGGCTGTCGCCGGCCGGTGGATCAGGCGGAGGTCACCAGGGTGCGAATCTCCTCCTCGACGCGGGACGTCGGCTGACCCGTCTTCTGGCTGATCGCGGAGATCAGCTTGTCCGGGTCGGACCGCCACTGGTCGAGGTCCTGATCGGTGACGCCGTTGAAGCGCTGCTTCAGCTGCGGCTTGACCTGCTGGAACTTGGTCTGGAGCTGCTGGCGGGTCTGCGGATCGAGCATTCGATACCTCCTTGCTCT
>DASSMI010000252.1:0-3679 GCA_035688935.1 Candidatus Limnocylindrales bacterium
TGCCGGTGCTGAACCCCACTCGTGCCGGCCGTCATCGCCGCGACCGTCGGATCGGGCGACGGGGCGTGGGTGGCGAACAGGTCGCAGAACAGGGAGACGAGGTCGGGATCGAACTGCGTCCCGGCGTGTCGCCGCAGCTCCTGGATCGCATCCTCGTGGCTCATCGCCCGCTTGTACGGACGGTCGTGGATCATCGCGTCGTACGCGTCGGCGATCGCGACGATCCGCGCACCGAGCGGGATGTCGTTGCCACGGAGCCCGAACGGATAGCCGTGCCCGGAGTATCGCTCGTGGTGGTGGAGGATGATCGGCACGGCGTCCTTCAGGGCCGCGGCCTGCTCGAGGATCACCTGGCCGATCCGGGGATGCTGGACGACCGTCCGCCACTCGGCCGACGTCAGCGCGGCGGGCTTGTCGAGGATCTCGTGCGGGACGGCCACCTTGCCGAGGTCGTGGAGGAGCGCCGCCGTCCGGATCCGCTCGACCTCGTTCTCGGGCAGGTCGAGCGTCTGGGCCATCGCGACCACGATCGTGGCGATCAGCGCGGACGGCTGGCCGCGGTAGTGGGGGAGCGGGTTGATCGCCGCGGTCAGGGACGCGGTCGCCGCATCGCGGGCCGCCCGGCCGACCTCGACGGCGAGTGCCCGCCCTGCCGCCGAGATCGGCGCGCGCGGGACGCGGGCGTCCTCGTCGGGCTCGGAGAAGATGTACGTCTGGTTGCGTCCGAGCGACTTCGCCGAGTACATCGCCGCATCGGCGTCCCGGACGAGGTGGTCGAACCGGAGCGAACCACCGATGCCGCCCGCGATCCCGATCGAGATCGTGACGGTGAGCTCCTGGTCCGGCCCGATCGGCACGCGCTGGCGGGCGACGAGGTTGCGGAGCTTCTCGGTGAGGATCGCGCCCTCTTCGACGTCGGTCTCGGTCAGGATCAGCATGAACTCCTCGCCGCCGTACCGGCCCACACGATCGGTGGCGCGGAGGTTCCTCTTCAGCGTCTGGGCGACGGCCCACAGCACCGCGTCTCCTGCGGCGTGACCGTACGTGTCGTTCACGTTCTTGAAGTGGTCGATGTCGACGAACGCGACCGAGAGCCGTCGCTCGTAGCGATTGGCCCGATCGATCTCGTCGATCAGATCCGCGATGAGCTTCTGGCGGTTCGAGACGCCGGTGAGCTTGTCGATCGTCGCGGCGTCCGTCGTCGTGTCGAGCGCGACCGCGATCGACTGGATCGCCCGGCCGAGCCGGCCCTCGATCCCGCCACCGCGGCGCGGCGCCCGAACCGAGACGCCGAGCTCGCCGGCCGCCATCCGCTCGGCCGCCTTCACGAGGCGGCGCAGCCGGAGCCGGACGTAGACGAAGACGATCAGCGCCGTGAGCGACACGCCGACCATGCCCGCGGCGACGGCCGCGAGGATCGAGCGGGTGCCGTCGTCGGTCCACGACTGGATCGCCTCGGGCGCGGAGATCCACAGAACGATCAGGGACACGGGCGCGACGAGGCCAAGGAGCGCGAGCAGGCGCATCACGGCCCGAAGGCTATCGAAGCGCGCCTCCCGCACCGTTCAACCGGAGGTCCTAGCCGGTCGCACCGAACGTCCCACCGCCCGCGTCGACGACGCGACGCCCGGCGCTCCCGACCGGCTCGGGACATGCGATACTGGCGCGGTCCTCGCAGCTCACGCCGGACCCCTCACGGCGTCGCCAAGGAGACAGCTGTTGCCCGAGGAAGGCGCGTCCATCGTCCCGTGAGACGAGGCCGGGTCTTCGAACCGCTCCGGCGCCGCACGAGCGGCGCGCCGCGGGAGACGTGTATCCAGAACCCCGGCTTCGACCGGGGCCTTTTCATGTCGGGCGCGATCGGCCCGTTGGCCGGGGTCGGCCCCTCCGGCGCGGCGGTCGGCTCCTCCGGCGCGGTCGGCCCGCGAGCGGCTCGAGGGTGTCCCTGATGCCGGCCACGGTGATCGTCGGTCTCCAGTGGGGCGACGAGGGCAAGGGCAAGACGACCGACTTCCTCGCCGAGCAGACCGCGCTCGTCGTCCGCTACCAGGGCGGCGACAACGCCGGCCACACGCTCATGCTGGGCGACGAGGTCTTCAAGCTCCATCTCGTCCCGTCGGGGATCCTCTACCCGCACATCGTCCCCGTCATCGGCCCGGGCGTCGTCGTCAACCCGGCGACGCTCATCGACGAGCTCGACGGGCTCGTCGCCCGGGGCATCGACGTCAGCCGGCTCCGGGCGAGCTTCGCGGCGCACGTGATCCTTCCGTACCACCGCGCGCTCGACGTCGCCCGCGAGAACCTGCTCGCGCGGTCGCGGGTCGGCACGACGGGGCGCGGCATCGGTCCGGCGTACGAGGACCGCGCCTCGCGCCTCGGGATCCGCCTCGAGGACCTCCTCGACGAGGCGGTCCTCCGGACGAAGCTCGAGCGGCTCCTGCCCGAGAAGAACGCGATCCTGAGCGCGCTCCACGTGAGCGACCAGTTCGAGGTGGAACCGCTCGTCGCTCAAGCGCTCGCCTGGGGAGAGCGGCTCCAGCCGCATCTCGCCGACGTGAGCTGGCTCGTCCAGGATGCGCTCCGCCGCGGCGACCACGTCCTCCTCGAGGGCGCCCAGGGCACGCTCCTCGACCTCGACCATGGCTCGTACCCGTACGTGACGTCGTCGTCGCCGATCGCCGGCGGGGCGTGCACGGGCGGCGGGATCGGGCCGCGCCAGGTCGACGAGGTCTTCGGCGTGATGAAGGCGTACGCCACGCGTGTGGGGTCCGGCCCGTTCCCGACGGAGCTGGAGGACGGCGTCGGTCGCGGGATCGCCGAGCGCGGCCACGAGGTCGGGACGACCACCGGGCGGCCGCGGCGGGTCGGTTGGTTCGACGCCGTGTCGTGCCGGTACGCGGTTGCGGTCAACTCGGTCAGCTCGATCATGCTGAACAAGGTCGACATCCTGTCGGGGGTCGACCCCATCCGGCTGTGCGTCGCGTACGAGATCGACGGGCGGCGGATCGAGGCGTGGCCGTCGTCGGCGGCGCTCCTGGCGCGGGCGGTTCCGATCTACGAGGACTTCGCGGGCTGGGCCGAGCCGATCCACGACGTCCGATCGCTCGGCGGGCTGCCGGATGCGGCGCGCCGCTACGTGACGGCCCTCGAGGAGCATGCCGGGGCACCGATCGTGCTCGTGTCGGTCGGGCCGGAGCGGTCGCAGACGATCGAGCGGGCGTGGCGGCCGATGCGCCACCGAGCGGTGGCGGCGGTATGAGTGCGATGCGCTCTCCTGCGACACGTCGCGAGCGCCACGCGCTCGGTGCGTCGTTCGAGGCACGATCCAGCCGCCCTTCCGAGCGCATAGCGCTCCGAACGTCGCGGGAACGACCGTTTGGACCGATCTGGGTGGGCCTCAGCGGCCGCAGCGAGCGCCACGCGCACATGGAGCGTCGTCGATGACTCCGGCGGCGATGCGTCCAGCGCATCGAACGGCGCCCGCGGACGCGACGCGGGGCCTCGGGAGCGCTGTCGGCCGTCGGGTGATGCGCCTGGTGCCGCAGCGGTCGGCCAGCCGGCGATTCGGCCGTCGTTCGTCGCGCGCGGCGCATCGCGAGGCCTCGGTCCGATGAGCCAGCTCGTCCAGCCGACGCGGATCCTCGTCGTCGGGAGCGGCGGCCGCGAGCACGCGCTCGCG
>DASSMI010000253.1:0-7454 GCA_035688935.1 Candidatus Limnocylindrales bacterium
TTCGACCCGGAGGCGCCGCTGCAGGCGCACGTGACGAACCTCGACGCCTCGCCCTACCTCGGCCGGCAACCTGTCAAGCGCCCTCGTCAGCAGCAACTCGGTGATCTTGACGCGTTCGACGCTCCCATCGGCCCGGCACCAGGCGGCCTGCTGGCCCTTGCGGATCGTCCCGTTGTGTACCCGGCACAGGGCGAGCCGGCCGAGGTAGGGCGAGGCGTCGAGGTTCGTCACGTGCGCCTGCAGCGGCGCCTCCGGGTCGAACTGCGGAGCCGGGATCGTTGACAGGATCGTGTCGAACAGCGGCTGGAGGTCGGCCGAGTCCGGCATGTCACCGTCGTTCGGACGGGTCAGCGCGGCCCGCCCGGCCCGGGCCGACGCGTACACGATCGGGAACTCGATCTGGTGCTCGTCGGCGCCGAGGTCGATGAAGAGCTCGTAGACCTCGTCGAGGACCTCGGCCGGCCGCGCGTCCGAGCGATCGATCTTGTTCAGGGCGACGACGACGGGCAGCCGCCTGGCCATCGCCTTCTGGAGGACGTAGCGGGTCTGGGGGAGCGGGCCCTCGGCGGCGTCGACGAGGAGGAGGACGGAGTCGACCATCAGGAGGCTCCGTTCGACCTCGCCGCCGAAGTCGGCGTGGCCCGGCGTATCGACGATGTTCAGCCGGACGCCACCGTGATCGACGGTCGTCTGCTTCGCGAGGATCGTGATCCCCTTCTCGCGCTCGAGGTCCATCGAGTCGAGGACGCGGTCGACGACGGCCTCATTCGAACGGAACGTGCCGGTCTGGCGGAGCATCGCGTCGACGAGCGTGGTCTTGCCGTGGTCGACGTGGGCGACGATCGCGACGTTGCGCAGATCCGAGCGCGTCGCGGTGGGGCGGTTCGTGGTCATGGGGCCGGCGGATTGTATCCCGAGCTCGTCCGAGGCCCGAGAACGTCCGGACCGCCACTCGGGCTGGCGTTGCGCACGAACGGTGCCGGGTTCGGCGGGTCTCGGTGCCGTGTGTTAGCCGCCGACGGCAAACCTTCGACCGAAGTCCGGCCGAGTGGTGACCCGTCGGCCCCGTAGCGCCAGCATCCGTTGCGTCCCGGAAGAACCGGACCGACGCCCGGCTCGCTACGATCCGCACATGACCGTCGCGGCCGTCATCCTGTCCGCCTCGCCCGAGGGCGCCGTCGCCGACGCCGACGGGGTGCCGTCGGTTCGGCGGATCGCCGACACGGCCTGGTCCGGTGGTGCGACCCCCGTCGTCGTCGTCTCGTTCGACCCGGATGGGGCGGTCGCCGCAGCGCTTGCCGGAGCGCCCGTGACGCTCGCCGAGCCGGCGCCCGCGGAGGAGGGACCGAAGGCCCAGATCGCCCGCGGGATCGACGTCGCGCTCGAGGAGGTCCGCGAGACCACCGGAGCGCTCATCTGGCCCGCGCGCCTCACGTGGGTCGGACCCGAGACGGTGACCTCGCTGATCGAGGCGCACGGCGTCGCCGACGGCGCGCTCATCCCGACGTTCGAGGGTGAGCCGGGCTGGCCGGTCCTGCTGCCGGTCTCGGCGCTCGAGGCGCTGCGCGGCGTCGCGGCCGATCGGATGCCGCCCGACATCGTCGCCGACGTCCTGGCGGCCGGCGTCGCCTCGACGGAGCTGGATCTCGGCGACCCCGGCACGACCCATGACCGCTCGACCGCGCGGGCGGACCTGCCGCCCTACGTCGGTCCGAGCGGACCGGCCGGCGGCCACGTCCACGAGTGGGGCGCGGGCCTCGCCGAGACCGACGACGGACCGCTCGAAGGGCCGGCGCTCGCGCCGTACGCGCCGGCCGGGATCGAGACGTCGCCCGCCGACTAGCGGCCGGGATCAGGCGGGCGCGCTCCGGAGCGACCCGAGCACGCGCTGGATCGGCAACGTCGCGACGGCGATCCCGCCGATGACGAGGGCAACTCCCGCGAGCTGCGCTGCCGACGGGGCCTCGTGGAGCAGCACCATCGCGAGGCCCACGGTCATCACCGGCTGTGCGAGCAGGAGGATGGACGTGAGCACCGCCGGCAGCCGCGAAAGCGAGATCGAGATCAGCAGGTAGCCCAGCGACTGCGACGTCAACCCGAGGAGCGCCAGCCAGGCGAGGCTCGCCGGTGCCGGCGCGAGGTCGAGATCGCCCACGAAGAAGCCGATGATCGCGGCGCACAGCGCGGTCGAGAGCGTCGCGATCGCCACGGGTCCGGCCGGACGCCGGAGATCGCGGCCGCCGCGGCGGATCGTCAACAGGTAGCCGCCGTAGCAGAACGCGGTGAGCACGCCGAGCACGACGCCCAGCGTCGGGTTCGCCCCGAACGCGCCGCCGCCGATCGCGCCCGAGATCAGCACGACCCCCGCGAGGACGATCGGGACCGCGATGAACGTGTTCCGGCTCGGCCGCTCCCCGAACGCCAGCCACGCGACGACGCCCACGACGAGGACCTGGAGGTTGCCCAGGACGGTCGCCAGCCCGGCACCCACCGCCGCGATCGCGTGATGCCAGAACAGCAGGTCGCCGGCGAAGAACACGCCGGCGAGGAGTGCCAGGCGGACGGTCCGTCCCGGCAATCCGCCGTAGCGACGGTGCTCCAGCCAGGCGACGAGCCCCAGGAGCGGCAGCCCGAACAGCGCCCGGAACACCGTGCCGGTCGACGGCGACACGGTCGCCCACTCGTAGAGGATGCCGCTGAAGGCGATGCACGTCGCGCCGAGGAGCGCGGTGATCCGCGGCCGCTCCGCAAGGGCCGCGAGGACGGACGGCAGCCCCGTGTCGTCGGGTGGACGGCTCACGCGGGCGGGGTCGCGACGGGCCGGACCCAGCGATCCCGCGTCCGGACGCGGATGAAGCCCTCGGACTCGTACAGCCCGAGCGCGCCCTCGTTCCGCGCGTTCACCGCCAGCCCGACGTTCGGCGTGCCGGCCCGCCGGAGATAGGTCGACCCGGCGCGGAGGAGCTGGCGGCCGAGTCCCTGACCCCGTCGGTCCCGCCGGACGCCGATCATCGAGATCTCGCCGTGGTCGGACGTGATCCGTCCGTCGGCGCGGCGGATGTCCGCGAGGCAGAACCCGACGATCTCGCCCGTCTGCCCGTCCTCGAGGATGATCGCGTCGTCGTCGAGGATGTTCGGGTCGTCGAGCGACGCCCGGACCATCTCCTCCTCCATGACGATCGGCGTCGGGTGGCCGACGAATGCCTCGTTGACCGCCGCCGGAAGCGCCGCCACGTCGAGGTCCCGGTCGAACCGCCGCGCGACGACGCCGTCCGGCCACACCGCGTCGGGCACCGCGCGGTCGGGCGGCAGATCCAGGTTCCAGACCGTCGAGTGGAACGTGAACCCGGTCGCCTCGAGGAACGCGGCGCCGCCCGGATCATCGGGGACGCTGCCCATGAACAGCTCCGGTCGATGCCGAGACGCCTCCATCGAGAGCGCGAGGTCGATCAGGCGTCGACCGACCCCGCGCCGGCGATGGCTCGGCCGGACGACCGCCGTCTTCAGCTCGGGCGAGACGACCCCGACGATCCCGCCGGCCGCGAAGGCCGCACCGAAGAGACCCGGCTCGACCCCGAAGATGTGCATCGAGAAGGCGAGATCGGGGTCGCTCGATCCGCGGAGGTCGCCGTCCGCCTTGGCGCGGAGCAGCTCCGCCTCGAGCGCCGGCCGGTCCTCGGCGCGCAGCGCTCGGAGCTCGAGCGACGAGGGATCGACCGTCGCGCTCAGACGTCGGCCGTCGGGTCGGGCGCGGACGGGGCCGCTGCCCGTCCCGGGACGCCCACGAAGCGCAGCCCGAGCTCGGCGTACTGCGACGCGTCGGGCGGCGACGGCGCATCGAGCATCAGGTCGCCGCCGGACTGGGTCTTCGGGAACGCCATGACCTCGCGGATGTTCGTCTGGTGGCTCAGGAGCGCGGCCCAGCGATCGATCCCGAGCGCGATCCCGCCGTGCGGCGGCGGCCCGTACTCGAACGCCTCGAGGACCGCCCCGAACTTCTCCTCCATGCCCGCGTCGGTCTGACCCTGGAGGGTGAAGCTCCGCGCGAGGAGGTCGCGGCGATGGATCCGCACCGAGCCGCCGCCCAGCTCCCAGCCGTTCAGGACGATGTCGTACTGCATCGCCCGGGCTCGGCCCGCCGGATCCTTCGGCGAGAGGCGCGTGAGGTCGCCGTCGATCGTCGTCAACAGCGCCTCGTCCTCGGGGAGGACGCCGCTGAACGGGTTGTGCGTCGCGTCCCAGCGCTCCTGCTCCGGGTCCCACTGGTACATCGGGAAGTGGTAGACCCAGCAGAAGGCGAGGACGGTCGGATCGGCCAGCCCGAGCCGCGGCCCGAGCTCGGCGCGGAGCCGTCCCAGGACGTCGGCGGTGATGTCGGCCGTGTCGGCGACGACGAGGACGAGGTCGCCCGGGGTCGCGCCGGCATGCGCGACGAGCCGCTCGACGCCGTCATCCCCGAGGAACTTCGCGACCTGGCTCCGGACGGCGCCGGACTCCTCGACGGCGAGCCAGACGAGGCCCTTGGCGCCGAACCGCTTCGCGCGGTCGGTCAGCTCGTCGATCTCCTTGCGGCTGGCGCCGCCGAGCCCCGGCGCGACGATGGCCTTCACCCGGCCGTTGCCGGCGAGGGCCTCGTCGAAGACCCTGAACCCGGACGGCCGGTCCGCCCACAGCGGCGCGAGGTCCACGAGCTCCATGCCGAACCGGAGGTCCGGCTTGTCGCTGCCGAAGCGCTCCATCGCCTCGTCGTACGTGAACCGCGGAAACGGCATGTCCTGGATCGGCCGCTCGGGGGTCGTCTGGCGACACACCTCGATCGCCATGTGCTCGACGAAGGCCATGACGGCGTCCTCGTCGACGAAGCTCATCTCGAGATCGAGCTGGGTGAACTCGGGCTGGCGATCGCCGCGGAGGTCCTCGTCCCGGAAGCACCGTGCGATCTGGAAGTAGCGGTCGACGCCGGCGACCATCAGGAGCTGCTTCAGCTGCTGCGGGCTCTGCGGCAGGGCGTACACGCTGCCGGGCTGGAGCCGCGACGGGACGATGAAGTCTCGCGCTCCCTCGGGCGTGGACTTGATCAGGTTCGGCGTCTCGATCTCGACGAAGCCGTGCTCGTGGTGGACCTCGCGGATCGCGTGGACGAGCCGGCTCCGGAGCAGGAGCCGGCGCGCCATCGCCTCGCGCCGGATGTCGAGGTAGCGATAGCGGAGCCGGAGCGCCTCGTCGATCGGGGCGTCCGGGTCGTTCAGGTAGAACGGCGGCGTCTTCGATTCGCTCAGGATCGTGACGGTCCGCGCCCGGAGCTCGATCGCACCGGTCGCGAGACGCGCGTTCTCTGTTCCTGGGAGACGTTTCGCGACCTCGCCCTCGACGGTCACGACGAACTCACTTCGGACGCGGCTCGCGACGGCGTGGGCCTCGGGATCGTCGGTCTTGTCGACGACGACCTGGGTGATCCCGTGGCGATCGCGCAGGTCCAGGAAGATCAGCTGGCCGTGGTCGCGACGGCGGTGGACCCAGCCGGACAGACGGGCCGTCGTTCCGGCGTCGGATTCCCGGAGGGCGCCGCAGGTATGCGTCCGGTACGGCGTCGCGAGCGGGTCCGTGAGCGCATCGGACGGGCTCCGATCGAACGGAGGTGAGTCGGTCATGGCCGGCGTATCGTACCGGCCGTCGCCTCCTTCAGCGGACGCCCCGGACCGCCCACGCCCGAGCGGGGAGCCGGATCGAGCCGTCGGCCGCCGCCGGCACGGTCGCGCGCAGCTGCTCGCGGATCTGCTTCTGGACCGCGGGCTCCAGGTCGACGAGGTACTTCCCGGCGGCCCCGATCCCGGTCGTGAACGGGGCCCAGAACGCGGCGAAGCTCGGCTGCTCGGACACGACCTCGATCGGCACGACGGCGACCGCGCCGAACCCCGCCGCTCGGAAGGCGTCTCCGAGGGGACCCGGGCGGCAGAGCGGGAACCGCGCCCCTTCGTCGGCATCGGCCGCGCCCGGCGCGTCGACGGCCAGCGCGGCGTCGAAGAACCGCCGGATCGGCTCCATCCGCTCGGCGTAGTCCCAGACGTAGGCGCCGGCGGTGCCGCCCGGAACGACGACGCGGCGAAGCTCGGCGAGCGCGGCCGGGACGTCGCCGACGAAGTTCAGGACGAGCCCGGCGACGGCCGCATCGACCGACGCTTCGGGAACCGGCAGCGCGGTCGCCGAGCCGTCGAGGAACGTCGCGCGCGGGTCGGGCGTGGACGCCCGGGCCGCCTCGAGGAACGCCGGGGACGGATCGACGGCGGTGATCGCCGACGGCTGCGCACGTACGAGGATCGTCTGGGTCAGCGCGCCGGTGCCGCAGCCCACGTCGAGCCAGCGCCGGTTCGGGTCGACGGCGAGCCAGTCGACGAACCGCGGGGCGATCCGCCGGCTGAGTCGCCCGACGAACGACTCGTAGGCGCTCGCGTTAGCCCACGATTCGCGGCTCACCGCGCGACGGGAGCTCCGTGATGGTGGCTGCCGTGGGCCCGGCCGACCTCACGCGCGAGATCGTCGAGCTCGACCGCCTTCTGCGTGCCGGCCTCGAGGTCGCGCAGCTGGACATGGCCGTCGGCCAGCTCGTCGCCCACGATCACCGCGAAGTGCGCATGGTCGCGCGACGCCGCCTCGAGCTGCTTGCCGAGCTTCCGCTGGCCCAGCTCCGCGCGGGCCGCGAGGCCCGCCGCCCGGAGCATCGTGACCACGCGCAGCCGCTCGGCGGTCGCGCGCGGATCGGCGCCGACGACGACGGCGACCGGTGGCGGCTCCGAGGCCGGGGCGACGCCCTGCTCGTCCAGCGCGAGGAGGATCCGGTCGAGTCCGAGTCCGAAGCCGATCCCGGGCGTCGGCCGGCCGCCGAGCAGCTCGACGAGCCCGTCGTATCGCCCGCCCCCGCCGAGCGCCTGCTGCTGGCCCTCGCGACCCTCCACGTAGAACTCGATCGCGGTTCGCGTGTAGTAGTCCAGCCCGCGGACGAGGCCGGGCTCGAGCCGGAACGGGACGCCGAGCGCGATCAGGTGGGCCTGGACGGCCTCGAAGTGCTCGCGGCACGGGTCGCAGAGCCGGTCCGTGATCCGCGGCGCGGCGGCGTTCAGCGCCGCCATCGCCGGGTCCTTGGAGTCCAGCAGTCGGAGGGGGTTCTTCTCGAGGCGGTCGCGCTCGACGTCCGGGAGGGAGGCGGCGAACGGCCGGAAGTACGCCTTGAGCTCCTCGACGTAGGCGGGCCGGCAGACGGGATCGCCGATCGAGTTGAGGAGGACCTTCACGCCCGCCACGCCGGCCTCGGCGTAGAACCGATGGCCCAGCTCGATGATCTCCGCGTCCACGGCCGGCCCCGGATCGCCGATCGCCTCGACGTCGAACTGCCAGAACTCCCGGTAGCGGCCCGCCTGCGGGCGGTCGTAGCGGAACATCGGCCCGATCAGGACCAG
>DASSMI010000254.1:0-12161 GCA_035688935.1 Candidatus Limnocylindrales bacterium
ATCGTCATCGCCGCGCGGGCTGGGTCGCGCAGGCGGCGCACCGCTTCGGCGGCGTCGGCGGCGGTCCACCCCGGGTCGAGCAGGTCGGGGCCGAGGCGGTCGATCGTCGGATGGATCGCCTCGGCCCGCGACTCGAACAGCTCGACCACCGGGGCGTCGAAGCAGACCGCGACCGCGCCGGGGACCTCGAGGACGAGGCGCGCCCGCGACGGCGATCGGCGCCAACGTTCGCCGGGGCGGTAGCGGTGCCACGAACCGTTCATCCGGAGGTGCGTCCGGATCTCGAGGCCGTTGTCGAACCGGATCAGGAGGTTCTTGCCGATCGCCTCGACCGAGGTGATCGTCGCGCCGATGACGCGGCCGATCTGCGGTCCGCCGGCACGGACGCGGGCCGCGGTGACCGCCCGGCCGACGAGGTGCGGCGCGAGCCCGGTGGCCGTCCGATGGAGCGTGTCGCCTTCGGGCATCGAGGGGCTCGCTCGGCGGACCGGGTCAGCGGAAGGTGTCGGTCCGCGACGACGAGCGACCCGCCGCCGCGGCGATGGGTCCGCGGCCGGACGGACGCTCGACGGCTCGTCGCAGGACGAGGCCGCGGTACCCGGCGACGAAGCCGGCCGCGATCAGGACGTCGCGGAAGCGCGAGCCGCCGACGGGCTCGCCGTCGATCTTCGTGATCACGAGCTCGCGCGCTCGCGGGTCGGCGAGCAGGCCGGCCAGCGCCCGCGCCGCGGCGACCGCGATCTCGCCGTCCTCGGCGGCGGGCAGCATCTGGATCGAACCGCCGCCGCGGTCGACGTAGATCACCGCGACCCCGTCGACGAGGACCACCGAGGCGCCCGCGGCCCGCTGGTACGGGCGTCGGTCTGCCTCGTCGCGGCGTGGCCACGGGATCGCCGCGCCATACGGGTTGGCCGGGTCCGCGGCCGCCAGCAGGACGACGTCACGCTCGTCGGCGTCGCGCGCGCCGTCGCGCACCGCGCGGAGCCGCTCGATCGCCCCGGCCAGCGCGAACTGCGCCGCTCCCAGGCCGTCGATGAAGTAGCCGCGCCGGATCCGGCCGGCCTCCTCGAGCGCGCGCAGGATCGGGTAGACCGCCGAGAACCCGCCGTCGATCCCCTCGGAGGCCACGGCTTCGCGGGTCACGACGCCGTGTCGGTCGAGGAGCGCCAGCGTCGTCGCGTGGAGGCGCTCCGTGGGTGTCCCCACGGGCTCCGGAACGAGCGACCAGCGGCCGGCCGCCTCGGGCGGTCCCAGCGAGGTGAGCCGGCCCGGCCGGCGGGCGCCTCGCGCGTCACGCGCCGTCCGTTTCCAACGCAGGGCGCGGAGCGGGGCGAAGGTGTCGTTCGTGACCTCGCCCGCCCACACGAGGTCCCACAGCGCGTCGAGGACCTCGCGGTCCGATCCACCACCGGCCGCGGTGTGGATCTCGCGATAGAACGATGCGCCTCGCGCGGCGAGGTGCTCGCGGATCCGCTCGTGACGGGGCTCGGACGGACGTTCGTCCGCGACGCCTCCGTCGCCGGGCGCGGCCGGCTGGACGAGTTCGCGACCGGGACGGATCAGGGCGATCCGCCCGTCATCGCGGCCCAGGCTCCCCCGCCCGACCCAGCGGACCTCGCCGAGCGCGCCGAGCTCATCGAGCAGTCGCGGCTGGTAGCCCGGGACCCGCGCCGGCAGGATGTCGCGCTCGAGCACGCTCGCCGGGAGCGCGACGCCCGCCAGCTGATCGACGACCTCGGCCAGCCGCTCGAGGGCGGCCTCCTGGCGGAGCGGAGGCCCGGCCTCGCCGAACGCGGCGACGCCGTGCCAGGCCGGCAGGAACCGGGCGAACGCGGCGGGATCGACGGGCTCGACCTCGCGCCGGAGACGCGCCAGGGAGCGACGGCGCAGGAGCCGGAGGACGTCCGGATCGATCCACTCGCGCTCGGCACCCCCCGGACGGAACTCGCCGCGGAGGATCGTCCCGGCCGCGAGCAACCGCTCCAGCGCATCTTCGACGACGCCGATCGGCAGACCCCAGCGACGGGCGGGCTCGGGCGTCAGGAACGGGCCGTGGCTGCGCGCCCACCGGGCGAGCAGCCCGTCGAGAGCGCCGGCAGCGGGCGCCAGGAACGCCTCCGGCACGCCCGTCGGCGGCGCGACGCCGACGCCGTCCCGATACCGCGCGACGTCCTCGATCGCGATCCATCGGTCGTCGCCGGCGATCCGGGCCGCGACCGCGCGACGCGACCCGATCAGCTCGGTCAGCCAGGCCTCGGCCGCAGCCGCACCGCCCTCGCAGCGCGCCGAGACCTCGTCGGCGGAGAGGTCGCCCAGCCGGCGCAGGAGGTCGTGCGCCTGGTCGGCGGTGGTGGCCTTGCGATCGTCGGTGAGCGCCTGGAGGCTCAGCTCGAGGTCGGCGAGCGCGTCCGGATCGAGCAGCTCGCGGAGCTCCTCCTGGCCGAGGAGCTCGCGGAGAAGGTCACGGTCGAGGGTCAGCGCTCCGGCCCGACGTTCCGCGAGCGGCGCGTCGCCGTCGTACATGTAGGCGGCGACGTAGTCGAACAGCAGCGAGCTGGCGAAGGGGCTCGCCCGCTGCGTCTCGACGCTGTGGATCGTGATCTCGCGGCGGGCGATGCCGCCGAGGACGTCGCGGAGCGCCGGGAGATCGAAGACGTCGGACAGGACTTCGCGGTACGTCTCGACGAGCACCGGGAAGCTGCCGTAGCGGCTGGCGACCGCGAGGAGATCGGCGGCGCGCTGGCGTTGCTGCCAGAGCGGCGTGCGGGTCCCGGGGCGCCGCCGGGGGAGGAGCAGGGCGCGCGCGGCGTTCTCGCGGAACCGCGACGCGAAGAGCGCGGACGACGCGACCTGGCCCACGACGACGTCCTCGACGTCCTCGGGATCCGGGAACAGGAGCTCCTCGGCGATCGAGACGACATCGTCGCCGTCCGGCAGTCGGATCGCGATCCCGTCGTCGGACCAGATCGTCCGGACCTCGCCCGCCAGGCGCTCGCCGAGGCGTGCTTCCAGGGCGAGCGACCACGGGGCGTGGACGCGGCCACCGAACGGCGTCAGCAACACGAGCCGCCAGTCGCCGAGCTCGTCGCGGAAGCGCTGGACCACGATCCGCTTGTCGGTCGGGAGCGCACCGGCGGCCTCGCGCTCGTCCTCCAGGTACGCGATCAGGTTCTGCGCCGCGAGCTCGTCCAGGTCGTGGTGCTCGCGGAGGCGCCCGATCGCCGCCGTCCGCCCGCGCGCGCCTCGGGCGAGGTCCGCCTCGGCCTCGCCGACGAACGCGCCGAGCGCCCGCCCGAGCTCGATCGGCCGTCCGACGGCGTCGCCGTGCCAGAACGGCAGCTTGCCTGGCACCCCGGGCGCCGGCGAGACCGTGACGCGGTCGTGCGAGATCTCCTCGATCCGCCAGCTGCTGGCGCCGAGCGTGATCACCTCGCCGGTCCGGCTCTCGTAGACCATCTCCTCGTCGAGCTCGCCGACGCGCCGGCCGGGCGTCCCGGCCTCGCCGACCATGAACACGCCGAAGAGGCCGCGATCGGGGATCGTGCCGCCGCTCGTGACCGCGACGACGCGGGCGTCGCGCCGGCCCGCCACGACGTCGGTGGTGCGATCCCATGTCACGCGTGGCTTGAGCTCGGCGAACTCATCGCTGGGATAGGCGCCGGCGAGCATCCCGAGGACGCCCTCGAGGACCTCCCGGCTCAGCGTCTCGTAGGGAGTCGCCCGGTTGACGAGGGCGAGGATCTCCTCGACCGGCATCGGGTCCATCACCGTCATCGCGACGAGCTGCTGGGCGAGGACGTCGAGCGGGTTGCGCGGGATCTCGGTCGCCTCGATCGCGCCTTCGTGCATCCGGCGGGCCACGACCGCCGCCTCGAGGAGATCGCCGCGGTACTTCGGGAAGATCACGCCCTTGCTCGGTGCGCCGACCTGGTGGCCGGCCCGACCGACCCGCTGCAGGCCGCGCGCGACCGAGGTGGGACTCTCGACCTGGATGACGAGGTCGACCGCGCCCATGTCGATCCCGAGCTCGAGGGAGCTGGTCGCGACGATCGCGGGGACCCGGCCGGCCTTCAGGTCCTCCTCGATCTGGACCCGTTGCTCGCGGGCGATGGAGCCGTGATGGGCGCGGACGAGCTCCTCGCCGGCGAGCTCGTTCAGGCGCTGGGCGAGCCGCTCGCTGAGGCGGCGGCTGTTCGTGAAGACGATCGTGCTGCGGTGGGCCTTGATCAGCTCGAGGATCCGCGGGTGGATCGCGGGCCAGATGCTGACCCGAGCCTCGGGATTCGTCGCCGGGCCGCCGGGCTGCTCGTCGAGGGGCAGGACCTCGCCGGGGGCGGTCATGTCCTCGATCGGGACGACGACCTGGAGGTCGAGCGCCTTCCGGGCGCCCGCGTCGACGACGGTGACCCGACGGTCGGGGCCGACGCCGCCGAGGAAGCCCGCGATCAGCTCGAGCGGGCGCTGCGTGGCGCTGAGGCCGATCCGCTGCGGCGGCTTGCCGTCGTCGCGCTCGGCGACGAGGTGCTCGAGCCGCTCCAGGCTGAGCGCCAGATGCGCGCCACGCTTGGATCCCGCGATCGCGTGGACCTCATCGACGATCACGTGCTCGACGCCGCGCAGGATGTCGCGCGCCTGGCTCGTGAGGAGCAGGTACAGGCTCTCAGGCGTGGTGATGAGGATGTCCGGCGGGCGGCGGGCGAGGTTGCGGCGATCCTCCTGAGGGGTGTCGCCCGTCCGCGACGCGACGGAGATGTCCGGGGGTGCGAGGCCCAGGCGGGCGGCGGCGAGCGCGATGCCCGCGAGGGGCGCGCGGAGGTTGCGCTCCACGTCGTAGGTGAGCGCCTTGAGCGGGCTGACGTACAGGACCCGCACCGTCTTCGCGTCGGGCCGCGGCTCGTTCGCGAGACGGTCCAGCGTCCAGAGGAACGCGGCGAGGGTTTTGCCACTCCCCGTCGGCGCGTGGATGAGCGTGTGGCGGCCGCCGGCGATCGCGGCCCAGCCCTCGGCCTGGGCCTGCGTCGGCGCCGCGAAGGAGCTCTCGAACCAGGCGCGGACCGCGGGCGAGAACGGCGCGAGCGGGTCCGATGCGGCGCCAGCGGCCGGTTCGTCGGGCGGAAGCGTCACGGTGGCCACGGGATTCGCGAGTATAGGCGGCGCGCCGGATTTCGACCACCCGTTCGAAAGTGACGCTCGCCGCGCTGACGCGAGCCGACCACGACGCTGTCCGTTCGCAGCGGACAAATCGGAGCCCGACACTCCGCACGGGCTGTCCAGGCGCCTGTTCGTCCGCTCGGAGCAAACAGCGAGACGTCTGGCGGATTGGGTCGAGCTCGCCGCGGAGGATTTGTCCGGTCCCACCGAACGTCGTGTGGATACGCCTCAGATAAGGGCACCGTGGTTTGATCGGGGCATGAACACGGCGTCCCTTCGGGTGAGCGATCTCCGAACTCGGTCGGGTCGAACGGCCCTCGAACTACGTCGCGCGGTCGGGGCCGACATCAGACGGCTTCGAATGGACGCTGGCCTGGCCCTGCGCGATGTGGCGCGGGCGGCGCGCATCACGGCGAGTCACTTGTCCGCGATCGAACGTGGCACAACCGAGGCGTCCCTCGCCGTCCTCGTGTCCATCGCCCAGGTGCTCGGCGCCGATTTCGCCCTCCGGCTCTACCCGGGCACGGGACCGCGGATCCGCGACCGGCTCCAAGCGCCGATGGCTGAGGCGCTGATGCGGACGGTCCATCCATCGTGGAAGCGCCTCGTGGAGGTCGCCGTCCGGCATCCCGCGCGTGGCGTGATCGATGCCGTGTTCGCCCGGCCTGCCATCATCGTTGTCGCGACCGAGATTCACAGCGAGGTGCGACGCCTCGAGCAGCAACTTCGGTGGGGTCGAGAGAAGGCCGAATCGCTCCCATCGTCCGAGAGCTGGTCGCTCCTCGCCGGCGGCGCCGCACGGGTCCCGATCGAACGGCTCCTCCTCTTACGCAATACGCGGGCCACGCGCACATTGGCGAACGAATTCGAGTCAACCATCGAAACGACGTACCCGGCGACCACACGGGCCGCCTATCAGGCGCTGACCGACCCGGCGATGGTGTTTCCCGGATCGGCGGTTCTGTGGTGCGACCTCGCCGCCGGGCGGGGGCGGATCCTGGATCGGCCGCCGCGTGGGGTCAGCCTGGGCCGGTGACGCGCGAGCCGGAGCGCTCGAGGAGCGGCAGCACCCTCGATCGGACCTCGTCGACCGTTCGGGTGATCGCCCGCGCGGCCGCCGGGTCCGTCTCGGTCGGCGGGTCGTCGAAGGTGCGCGGGAGCGGCGCCTGGCCGTAGCGCTGGGCCTCGGCAGCCCAGCGCTCGCGCCACTCGGGCGGCGTCTCGGCGGGCACGTCGCGGTGGGCCGCCGCGAGCCACACGAGCGACCACGACCGTGGCACGACCCGGTAGGCGTCGTAGCCGCCGCCGCCGGTCGCCAACCATCGGCCGCCCGCGTGCTCGTGGGCCAGCGCATGCACGAGCCGCGCGGCGGCGCCCATCGCCGACACGGTGTTCCGGAGATGGGCCAGCGGGTCCCAGAGATGCGAGTCCGCGCCGTGCTGCGAGACCACGACGTCCGGCCCGAACGCGGCCGCGAGCTCGGGGAGCAACGTCGTCACCGCTCCGAGCCACGCCTCGGATCCCGTCTCCGGCGGCAACGGCACGTTGACGACCGTGCCAAGGGCGGCCCCCTCCCCCACCTCGTCGGCGAACCCCGTGCCGGGAAACAGGTACCGGCCGCTCTCGTGGAACGACACCGTGAGGACGCCGGGGTCCGCCGCATGGATCGCTTCGACGCCGTCGCCATGGTGGACGTCGAGATCCACGTAGAAGACGCGCGACCCGGCCGAGCGGGCAACCGCGATCGCCAGCGCGGGATCGTCGTAGACGCAGAACCCCGAGGCTCGCGCCGGCATCGCGTGATGCAGCCCGCCGCCCGGATGGAAGGCGTGCTCGGCCTGCCCGTCGAGGACCGCTTCCATCGCCCGGATCGAGCCGCCCGCGACGGCCGCGGCCGCCTCGTGCATGCCGAGGAACGGGGGGTTGTCCCCGAACGACCCGATTCCCGCCTCGGGCTCGGCCCAGGCCGCATCCGGGGTGTCCGAGAACCGCCTGACGGTCGCGATGTATCCCGCGGTGTGACACCGCAGCAGGTCCTCGTCGGAGGCGGGCTCGGGCGCGAGCCCGGGAGCCGCGCCGAGCGCTCCGAGCAGATCGAGCGAAGGACCGAACCGGCGCGGCGTCAACGGATGGGTCGGCCCGAAGTCGTAGTCGGTCGAGCGCGGGCCATACACCAGGAGCGGAGCGCCGGACGCGGGATCGGCCATCGATGGCACGATACCGGCGATGGAGCGGATCTACACCGCGCCGCTCCTCGACAAGCTCGGCGTCCGGCCCGGGATGCGGGTCGCGATCGTCGGCACGCTCGAGGACGACGACGAGGAGCCCGAGGGCGGGCAACCGTTCGCCGAGCGCCTGGCCGAGCGGACGCACGAGGTGACGATCGGTCCGCCGAAGCCCGAGACGGACCTCGTCTTCCTGGCGGCCGATTCGACCGCCGAGCTCGAGGCGCTCGCCAGCCTCCGACCGAAGCTCAAGGAGACCGGCGCGATCTGGGTGGTGTCCCGGAAGGGCCGCGCGGCGACGCTCCGCGACGTCGAGGTCATGGCGGCCGGCCGGGCGCACGACCTGATCGACAACAAGGTCGTCGCGTTCTCGAGCCGCCGGACGTCGCTCCGGCTCGTCGTCCCGGTGGGGCTGCGCGGCCGGCGCTGAGCGGGGCTCGCTCGGCGGCGAACGGCGAGTACCATCCGCACATGCCGGACACCCTCGTGATCCTGATCATCGTGCTGGTCGTCGTCCTCGTCTGGCGCGGCCCGAAGACGCTCCCCGGGATCGGCGGGATGCTGGGTCGGGGTGTCCGCGAGGCACGCCGCGAGGCCGAGCGGATGCGCGCGCCCAAGGACGACGAGCCCGCCGGCTGATCGCCGCGGCCGGAACGTCCCCGCCACGCGCATCCGGGCGAACGCATGCAGAACCCCGCGGACCCGGGCATCGTCATCGAGCGCCCGGGGCCGGGCTCGCATCGGACGACGATCGTCGTCGACGGGCGGCCCGTCGAGACGCTGGCCGACCTTCCACCACTGCGTGACCGGCTCCTCTTCGTGGGGCTCAACCCGTCGCCGGTCAGCGTCGCGGCCGGCCACTACTTCCAGGGGCGCCTCGGCCGCGCGTTCTGGGGTCGCCTGATGGTCGCCTGGATCCTGCCCGGCGACACCGCGATCGAATCCGCCGACGACACGCTCACCGGGCTCGGGCACGGGCTGACCGACCTCCACAAGGTCCCGAGCGCCCGCGACGAGGCCTCGGACGCGACGCTCCGGGCCGGCGTCGGACCGCTCTGGCAGAAGGTCGCGATCTGGCGACCGGCCGCGATCGTCTTCGTCTGGAAGCGCGCCGCCGAGATCGTCGCGGCTCGACCGCTCGCGGAGCCCTGGGGCCAGCTCGACGGCGTCGCCCTGTCCGGCCGACCGTGCTTCCTCATGCCCGGCCCCTACGCGCCGCGCGAGCAGGTCGATCCCGCGCTGAACTTCATCCGGAACCTGGGCGCCTCGCTACCCCGCTGACAGGGGCGCCGTCGACACCGGCTCCACGAGCAGCCGGCCCGAGCCGGGCGGTCCCAGCCGGACGACCAGCCGCACGTCCGAAGGCAGCTCCTCGCCGTCGCGGACCTCGACCGTGTCGTACGGGAGATGGCGTCCGGCCCCGGGTGCGACGAACACCGGGACCTCGGCCGGGATCGCGAGCGCCTCGGCACCGGCCGCGTGGTCGGGATCCGGTGCGCCGAGGACGATCCCGCGGAGGCGACCGCCGCGCCGATCGATCGCGGCGAGGATGGCGGCGATCGCGATCTCGGACGGGTCGCCGGGATCGACGACGATCACCTCGCGCCGTCCGAGGAGGACGATCTCCGCGGACCGCCCGGGAACCGCACCCGCGGCAGAGGTCGCGATGCGAACGCCGAACGAGGTCTCCGCGGTCACGTGTGGAGCCTCGACCGACCCGAACCGGACGGCGGCCCCGACATCGTCCGCTCGATCTGGGCGGACCGCGGCGAGCTGCTCGAGGACGCTCGTCGTCGGCACCCACATGTCGATCTCCCCGTCCGCGAGCGCCGCGAGGGCGTCGGCGGGCGTGAGCCAGCGGTGGGCGGCGACCTCGTCGGGTGCGAACACGGGCTCGACGCCCCGAGGCAGGTCCGCGACGAAGAACCACGTCTCGAATCGGCGCGGCATGAACGGTGGCGTCGTCCATTGGGCGACCGGGACGAGGTCCCCGGGCCGCAGCGCCACGCCGATCTCCTCGGCGACCTCCCGAACGGCGGCGCGATGGACGGCGAGCGCATCGCCCGCGGGAAGGTTGCCGCCGAGCCGATCCGCCGCCTCGCCGCCGGCCAGCCCGTCGTCCGGGCCGCGGTCCCGATCCTCGGGATCGACCTTGCCGCCCGGGAAGACGTGGAGCCCGGGCCCGAACGTCATCGTCCCGGGGCGGTGGATCAGGAGGACCTCGGAACCGCGCGAGCCCGGTCGGAGGAGCGCGACCGTCGCGGCCGGGACCGGTGGCGACCCTTCGGACGTCGTCACGTCGACGCCGGCGAGTCCATCGCCTCGAGCTGCGCCCGAAGCGCGTCCGCATCGGTGACGGGCAGGCGGCACACGAACTGCCGGCAGAGATACGCCGTCGGGCGGCCGTCGAGCGCGACCCGGTCCGCCAGGAGTGGGATCGCGGAGCTTTCCGGATCGGCCGAGACCGCGACCACGACGTCGTCGCGGCCGCCATCGCGTCCGACGGCCGCCAGTGCGCGGGTCGCCGGATCGGCTCGGTCGCCGACGATCGCGAGCTCGGCGATCCCGTGGACGGCGACCTCCGCGGCGGACAGCCAGTTCGCGAACCCGGTCGGATAGCGATCCAGGAACGGCAGGACGGTCCCGAGCGCCCGCTCGGCGGCGCGACGCGAACGCGCCTCGCCGGTCAAGGCGGCGACGCGCAACAGCACGAGCGTCGCCATCGAGCCGCCGGACGGCGTGGCGTTGTCCTGGGGGTCCTTGGGCCGGGTCACGAGCGCCTCATGGTCGTCGGCGGTGTCGAAGAACCCACCGGCCGGATCCTCGAATCGGTCGAGGATGACGTCGACGAGGTCGCGCGCGGCGACGAACCAGCGCTCGTCGAATGTCGCGCCGTAGAGCGCCAGCAGGCCGTCGGCCAGATCGGCGTAGTCGTCGAGGACGCCCGCGCCGCTCGACCGCCCGTCCTTCCACGACCGGCCGAGCCGGCCGTCGGCGTCGCGCAACCCGGCGAGGATCGCCTCCGCCGCAACGGTCGCCGCATCCCGATAGCGCGCAGCGGCCGCCGGGTCGCCGTCCTCGAGGAGCCGCGCGGCGTCGGCGAACGCCCCGATCGCGAGACCGTTCCAGGCGGCCAGGGCCTTGTCGTCGCGGGCCGGCTGGGGGCGCTCCATCCGCGCCGCGAGGAGCCTCGCTCGGGCGTCCGCAAGCCGCGCTTCGAGCGCGGCGTCGACCGCGCCGTCGTCGCCGGCCGCCGGCTCGATCCGCGACAGGATCGTTCGGCCCTCCCAATTGCCGCCCGGCCGGACGCCATGGACGCGACCGAATTCGGCGGCGGCCTCGGCGCCGAGGACCGCCTCGATCTCCTCGGCCGACCACGTGAACGTGGCGCCTTCCACGCCGCGGGTATCGGCGTCCTGGCTCGCCGCGAACGTGCCGTCGTCGCGACGGAGCTCGCGGAGCAGGTAGCCCAGGACTCCTTCGGCGACGTCTCGGTATCGCGCGATGCCCAGGACCGCCCACGCGCGGATGTAGGTCCGCGCGAGCTGGGCGTTGTCGTAGAGCATCTGCTCGAAGTGCGGGACGAGCCAGATCGGATCGGTCGCGTAGCGGTGGAACCCACCCCCCAGCTGGTCGTGGATGCCCCCGTCGGCCATCCGGTCGAGCGTGTACCGGACCATCGCGCGGCCGCGGTCGTCGCCCGCCGCGATCCGCCGCAACAGGAAGTCGAGCGTCATCGGCTGGGGGAACTTCGGCGCACCGCCCCATGACCCGTTGAGCGAATCGAACCGGGCGAGGAGGGCGTCGACGGCGCGCCGGAGGAGGTCCTCGCTGGGTTGGGCGGCGGCGTCGGCAGCGGGAAGCGCGTTCTGGCGGACGAGCGTGTCCACGAGCCGCTGGCCGGCGGCAACGACCTGGAGCCGGTCCTCGCGCCACGCCCGCGCGACCCCGGCGAGGACGTCACGGAACGCCGGCAGCTGGTGATGCGGCTCGGGCGGGAAGTACGTCCCGCCATAGAACGGCCGGCCGTCCGGCGTCAGGAAGACGCTCATCGGCCACCCGCCACCGCCGGTCATCGCCTGGACGGCGCCCATGTAGACCTGGTCGAGATCGGGGCGCTCCTCACGATCCACCTTGATCGCGACGAAATCCCGGTTCAGGTCGGCGGCCGTCGCCGCGTCCTCGAAGCTCTCGCGCTCCATGACGTGGCACCAGTGGCAGGCCGCGTAGCCGATCGAGAGGAAGATCGGCTTGTCCTCGGACTTCGCCTTCGCGAGCGCTTCGGCACCCCACGGATACCAGTCGACGGGGTTGTGGGCGTGCTGGAGGAGGTACGGGCTCGTCTCGCCGGCGAGTCGGTTGGGCATGACGGCATGGTAGGGCGATCCCTCCGGGCGGCCGTTTGCGGTAGGTCGCGCCCGGTTCCGCCGGGGTCGGCGCCCGCGTTCCGCGTCACCTACCAACCGGAGGAGTGCGTGACCCGCGAAACGGTCGCGGGAGATCCCATTTGGCGTCATCTACCAGCGACACTGGGGATTCGATCTCAAGCGCGAGCCCGGCACGTCGACCTCGCTGTCACGGACTCCCGGGGTTGGCATCTGCACCACCAGCCGGTCGGCGCCGCCCCCGGACGCGGCGGCCCACGCGCCCTACCATCGGCCGATGCGATACGGACTCTGCCTGCCCAACTTCACGGACTTGGCCTCCGCCGACGCGATCGAGGCGGCCGCCGATGCCGCCGATCGACTCGGCTTCGAGTCGGTCTGGACCACCGATCACGTCCTC
>DASSMI010000255.1:0-4584 GCA_035688935.1 Candidatus Limnocylindrales bacterium
GTAGAGCGTCCGGAGATCGCCGCCCGGCAGGCTTGCCCCGCGGCGGATCGCGACGTCGTAGACGAGATAGCCGAGTCCGAGGATCACCGCGACGACCAGGCTCGAGAGGACGGCCCGGACGACCGGCCGTGGGGCGTTGCGGAACTGGCGCCAGCGGATCTCGATCTCCGACCGGCGACGCACCTCCGCGGGCGGGACCGACGGTGGCGCGGCGGACGGCGCCGTGGGTCCGGGCATCAGCCGGCGCCCCGGCCGAGGATCGTCAGGCGGGGTCGCGGCGGCAGCGTCTCGGGGGTATGAGCCGCGAGGAGCTCGACGACCGAGGCGACCCGCTCGATCTCCTCGTCCGTCGTGAAGAAGCCGATGCTGATCCGGATCGCGGCGAGATCCGGGATCGTCCGGGCGATGACGAACGCCCGGCTCCCCAGCTCCTCGAGGGCCGCCTCGGGCGTCCAGCCGGCGATCCGGAACGTGACGAGCGTCGCCATCCGCTCGCGCGGCGTCAGGAGCTCGACGCCGGGGATTCCGGCGAGGCGGTCCGCGGCGGCGCGCGCGCCGGCGAGGCCGCGCGCGTACGCCCACGGCAACCCGATGTACATCGACAGCCAGCCGCAGCTTCGCGCGAAGCCCGTCACCGCCGGACGGTAGAAGCCGGCGCCGTCGAAGCGGCGCGCGGTCGGGCGAGGGACCGCCTCGCCTGTGGTCAACGTCTCGAACGAGAACCACGTTCCCATCGACGGCTTCGCCGCAGCGAGGGCCTCCGGGCTCGCCCAGAGCGCCGCCGCGCCCTCCGGCCCGAGCAGCCACTTCTGGGCCGGCACCGCATAGAAGTCGACGCCGAGATCCGCGACCGAGACGGGCAGCGCACCGGCGGCCTGGGCGCCGTCGACGACGACCCGCGCGCCGCGGGCGTGGGCGAGCTCGGCGATCCGCTTGACCGGAAGGCGCGCCCCGGTCGTGAACAGGACGTGCGACAGCGCGACGATCCTCGTCCGGTCGGTGATCGCCTCGTCGAAGGCCGCGAGCGTCCGATCGTCGTCGCCGCCGTCGCCCACGTCCGCGATCGCGACCTCCGCCCCGAAGCGGTCCGCAACGAGCCGGACCGGACCCAATCCGGCGGGATGCTCCGCGTTCGTCGTCACGATCCGGTCGCCGGCGCGGACGTCGAGGCCCCACAGCGCCGCGTTCATCGCCTCGCCGGTGGCGTGGAGGATCGCGATCTCGTCGACGTCGGCGCCGATGACGGCGGCGACGGCCGCCCGAGCCTCGTCCATCCGCTCGAGGAACCGATCGAAATCGGCGGGATGTCCGCGCCCGACGCGGAGCTCGTACTCGACGAGCTCGGCCATCGCAGCGGCCGTCTCGGCGGGCATCGGTCCGACCGAGCCGGTGTTCAGGTAGATCCCGGCCCCGAGGGCTGGGAGGGCCTCACGGATCGCCGCCAGCTTCTCGTCGTCGGGCAGGAAGGGCGCGACCACGGGCCTATGATACGAACGATGTCGTCGCTCGCCGGCCGCCGGATCCCGCGAACGCGCACGCTCGGCGGGTTCGCCCGGCCGGAGCTCATCGCCTCCACGGAGTGGCTCGCCGACCAGCTCGGCCGGCCCGAGGTCCGGATCCTCGACGTCCGGTGGCGACCCGACGGCAGCGGCCGGGCGGTCTGGGCGACCCGCCACATCCCGGGCGCCGTCCACATCGACTGGCGGGCCGATCTCTCGGACCAATCCGAGTCCGGCGACACCCTGCTGTTGGCGGGTCCCGAGCAGGTGGCCCGCGCGCTCGGCGTCGCCGGGGTCGGCGACGGGACGACCGTGGTGGTCTACGACGACACGGTCGGGCTGTTCGCGTCACGGGCGTGGTGGAGTCTTCGGGCCTACGGGCTCGAGTCCGTCCGGGTCCTCGACGGTGGCTATCCCGCCTGGCTCGAGGAGGATCGGGCGACGTCGAGCGCGATCGCGCCGCCGCCGCCCGCCCACTTCACCCCGCGGGCCCAGTCGAGGATGCGGCTCACGACGTCCGACGTCCGGGCGCTCCTGTCGTCGCCGGACGTGACGTTGCTCGACGCGCGCGCGCCTGCGGAGTACCGCGGCTACGAGGGGAACACGAAGCGGCTCGGCCACATCCCGGGCGCGGTCAACGTGCCGGTCGGTGCGATGACGCGGCCGGGGAGCCAGCACTTCAAGGAAGGCGACGAGCTGCGCGAGCTGCTGTTCAAGGCGAACGTCGCGCGCGGCCGCCGGATGGTCTGCTACGACGGCGCGGGCGTGGCCGCGGCGAAGCTGGCCTATGCGCTGACGCTGCTCGGCCACGACGACGTCGCGGTCTACGACGGCGGGTGGTCGGAGTGGGGCAACCGGCTGGACCTCCCCGTCGATCGCTGATCCCGCGCGCGCCGCGATCCCGCGCGCGCCGCCCGCGCATCGGGAACCTGGCCAAACGTGCGCCCGGGGACAACTAGCGCACGTCGGCTGGCTGGACGATGCCGGATCCGGCGTCGAGTAGCCATCACAGGCTAACCCCCGCCCCGCGCCGCGGTCCAACTCGCCTCAGTCGCGCCTAGGTGTCCCCGGGCGACAGATTGGCCAGAAGGCGTCTCGGCAGGAGCCGCGACCCGGGGCGGCTTCAAGATCGCCCAGGCCATCGCCGCAGCGCTCGGATACGCGACGCGCACCGGCCGACCGACGACCGTGCACCGGTAAGCCGGCGGGATAGCCCCTAATTCGCCAAATATTCGCGGGGGGACAACTAGCGCAGGTCGCCGGGCTGGACGATCCCGGATTTCGCCTGAGTTAGCCGCCGTAGAGTAACCGTCGCCCTCGCTGAGCGATCGAACTCGCTCGAGTCGCGCCTAATTGTCCCCGGGCGACAGACTGGCCAGAAGGCGTTCCGGAGCGCGACCGGGGGACGCGCGCGCGTCCGCGCTCGCGAGCTACGCGGCTCCCTCCGGCGGCTCGTACCCGGCGGTCCTGCCGCCGGCCTCACCGGACCGGTCGAGCCCGGTCCACGGATCGACCTCGCGATGCGGCGCCAGGATCTGAGCGCGGGCGTGGTTGATCGCGACCATCGGCGCCGTCGCCCGCGCCTCGCCCACCGACTCCGACCAGTACGTCGCATCGGTCACGGGGATGAACCGCCCGGTCAGCTCGGACAGCGCTTCGCGCAGGTCCCGTTCGGGGAGGAGATGGATCCGTCCGGTCACGCGGAACGGCGGGATCGAGATCATCGCCGTCTCGGAGACCTTCGGCGTTCGAAGGTCGGGTCGCGGGTCGATCGCCGTGTCGGCGACCGCGAAGAGGACCGACGACAGGTTCACCTGCGCGTACTCGGATCGGCTCGCCGAGGATCGCGCGCCGAACTCGTCGACGATGGCGTCGCTCAGGACGAGGAACTCCTCGTCGCCGGCATTGAGGATGTCGGTGATCCGGGCCTGGCGCGTTCGCACCGTGCCGCGGATGACCAGCGCATCGGTGTACAGGGTCAGGTTGACGAGATTCGGCTCGCCCCCGAGGAGCATCGACTCGAACATGGCCGACAGGATAGCCGGGCGGGAGCGCCGCGAGCCGCTCTGATCGTCCTACGTGCGAGCGCCGGCCGTGACGAGCTGCTCGGCCCCGTGCTGGAGCCCTTCGTACAGCGCCCCCACGGTCTCGAGGGTGTCGATCTCGTCGACCGGCTTGTCGGGTCGGAGGTTCGCGATCCGCGGGAACCGCAGCGAATAGCCGGACTGGTGGCGGCGTGAACGCACGATCACGTCGAACGCCACCTCGACGACGACCGTCGGCTCGACCTGGCGGTACCGGCCGTAGCGGGCGATCGTGTGGTCCTCGAACCAGCGGGTCATCTCGGCGATCTCGGCGTCGGTCAGCCCGCTGTACGCCTTGCCGATGGTGACCAGCCGGTCATTGTCGGTGTCGCGGACCGCGAACGTGTAGTCGGACAGCACGCCGTGGCGCTTCCCGTGGCCGACCTCGACACCCACGACGACGCAATCGATCGTCGCGAGGGCCTTCTTCATCTTCAGCCAGCCCAGACCGCGCCGGCCGGGCGAATAGATCGAGCGCGGGTCCTTGACCATCAACCCCTCGTTGCGGCGCTCGCGCGCCCCGAGGAACGCATCCTCGAGGGCGTCCTCGGACGAGACGCTGACGAGGTGGCTGAGCGCGAAGGCGCCGCCGTCGAGCGCAAGCGGGAGACCCAGCCCCTCGAGCGTCTGGCGCCGATCCTCGAGCGGCTCGCGGAGGAGCGCCTCGACCGGCGCGTCGCCGCCGCGACCGAGACCCAGGACGTCGAACGCGACATAGATGACCGGGACCTCGGTCCGGATCGCCGCCGACGGCGACTTCCGCCCGAGCCGGGCCTGGAGCGCGATGAACGGCAGCACGACGCCGTCACGGAACCCGAGGATCTCGCCGTCGAGGATCCCATCCCAGTCGAGCCCGCGCGCCCCCTCGACGACCTCGGGGAACTGGTTGCTGATGTCGTGGAGGTCGCGCGAGTACAGCCGGATGTCATCGCCCTCGCGGTGGAGCTGGGCGCGGATCCCGTCGTACTTGTCCTCGACCCAGACCGGCACGCCGAGCCGCT
>DASSMI010000256.1:0-7794 GCA_035688935.1 Candidatus Limnocylindrales bacterium
CCGTCGCCGCCCTCGACGAAGTGCGTGGCCACGACCGCGTCGCGGGCGCCCGCCGCGAGCGCGACCTGGCGGATCGCCTCGACCTCGGCGGTCGTGTCGGTCGGGAACGAGTTGATCGCGACGACGACCGGAACCCCGAACAGGCGGACGTTCTCGATCTGCTTGGCGAGGTTGGCCGCGCCCGTTCGGACGGCCTCGACGTTCTCCTCGGTCAGCGCCGGGTCGAGCGGCTTGCCGGCCACGATCTTGCCGACTCCGCCGTGCATCTTCAGCGCACGAACCGTCGCGACGACGACGGCCGCATCGGGCGCGAGTCCCGAGGCGCGGCACTTGATGTCGAAGAACTTCTCGGCGCCCATCTCGGCACCGAAACCGGCCTCGGTGCAGACGATCTCGTTCGTGGCGAGGGCCAGCCGGTCGGCGATGATCGAGTTGTTCCCGTGGGCGATGTTCCCGAACGGCCCGCAGTGGACCAACGCCGGCCCGCCTTCCAGGGTCTGGAGCAGGTTCGGCTTGATCGCGTCGGTGAGGAGGGCCGTCATCGAGCCGGCGACCTTGAGGTCCTCCGCGGTGACGGCGGTCCCATCCTTGCGGGTCGCGAGGACCATCCGGCCGAGGCGGACGCGGAGGTCCTGGAGATCGTGGGCGAGGGCGAGGACGGCCATCACCTCGGACGCGACGGTGATGACGAACTCGCTCTCACGGGGGACGCCGTTCTCCTTGCCGCCCAACCCCACGATCACCCTGCGAACGGCCCGGTCGCTGATGTCCATGACGCGCGGCCAGAGGATCGAGAACGGGTCGATGCCGAGCGCGTTCCCGTGATGGAGATGGTTGTCGAGGAACGCGGATGCGAGGTTGTGGGCCGCGCCGATCGCATGCACGTCGCCGGTCAGATGGAGATTGAAATCGGCCATCGGGATGACCTGGCTGTAGCCGCCACCGGCGGCTCCCCCCTTGATCCCGAAGACCGGCCCGAGGGATGGCTGACGGATGCAGACCGCCGCCTTCCGGCCGATCCGGTTGAGGCCTTGGGCAAGGCCGACGGTCGTCGTCGACTTGCCCTCACCGAGCGGCGTCGGGCTGATCGCGGTGACGACGACGTACTTGCCACGCGCGTTCGCCGCCTCGACGCGCTCGATCCCCGCGAGGGTGACCTTGGCCTTCGTGTGGCCGTACGGCTCGATCTCGTCGTCGCGGAGCCCCAGGTCCCGAGCGACATCCATGATCGGGCGCGGCGTGACGGAGCGCGCAATCTCCAGGTCGGACGGGAACGTCATCGGACTCCTCGGACGGACGTGGCGACGGACTGATCGGGAACGGTGCCACCGGGCATCGAGTCGGGCGTGCGCGGCGCGCGGGACGGGACGGCGGGAGCTTCGGCGGCCGCGGCGGCGAGCGCCCGCTCCTCCTGCACGTTCGCGGCGCGCATCAGGTGGGCGAGCAACAGGGCATTCGTGAGCGGACCGACGCCGCCGGGAACCGGCGTGATCGCGGCCGCCTTCGGTCGGACGGACTCGAAGTCGACGTCCCCGACCAGCGTCCCGCTGACGACGTTGATGCCGACATCGACGACCACCACGCCGCGCCGGATCATGTCCCCGGTGATCAGGCCCGGTCGGCCGGCCGCCACGACGAGGATCTCGGCGTCCCGGACGTGCCGGGCGAGGTCGCGTGTCCGCGAGTGGCAGACCGTCACGGTCGCGTTCTCGCGAACCAGGAGGAACGCTGCCGGCATCCCGACGACGGCGGACCGGCCGACGACGACGGCGCGGCGACCTTCGATCTCGATTCCGGACCGCCGGAGGATCTCGACCGCTGCATGGGCGGTTGCGGGCAGGAAGCCGTCGTAGCCCAGGCGGAGCAATCCCGCGTTCAGCGGGTGGATGCCATCGATGTCCTTCGCCGGATCGATCGCGTCGACGATGGTCCGGAGCCGGATCGCCGGCGGGAGCGGCATCTGGACGATGATCCCGTTCACTGACGGGTCGGCGTTCAGGTCGCGGATCGTCTCGACGACCTTCGACTCCGACGCCTCGCCGTCGATCTCCGCGAGGCGACCGTCGATGCCGACGCGCTCGCAGCTCCGGAGGATCTGCTGGAGATAGACCATCGAGGGCGCATCGCGCCCGCAGATGACGACCGCGAGTCCCGGCCGGCGACCGGTCCGCTCGACGTAGGCGGCGACGTCCTCGCTGACGGCGCCCCGGATCTCTGCAGCGATCGGGCCGCCCTCCAGGAGCCGAGCCCCGCCTCGAGGCACTCCGGTCAGCGCCTCATCCCCGGACCGGCTCCCGTTCGTGCCCGGCCCCGATCGTCTCGTGCGCCTTCGCGGCGAGCCGCTCGATGTCGTCGAGGGTCTCCTGCACCCGCGCCGTCATCTCCGACGCGTAGGCCTCATCCCCGACCGACGGCAGGTTGACGAGGACGTTGGCCGCTGCGCCATGCGCCGCGGCCTCCGCGAGCAGCGCGGCGACGCCGACGTCGCTCGCGGCGTTCGTGTTGCACCGGCCGGCCAGCGATTCGGCGGCCGAGACGACGCCGAGACACGCCTCGAGCGTCTCCATCGGCACATCTGACGCATGTCGAGCCGCCGCACGCATCGCCTCGCGGCGCGTCGAGACCTCGGCTTCGGTCTCCTTCGGGAGCTTCAGGGCGGCGGCGAACCCGGCGTACGCGGCGGCGTCCTGATCCGCAAGGTCGAGCAGATGAGCCGCCAGCCGTCGCCCGGTCTCGGCGATCTCGACGTGCAGCGCGGCGTGCTCGGCCCAGCGCATCCGGCCCTGCGAGAGACCGGCGACCATCGCGACGAGTGCGCCGCCGAGCGACGCGGCAACCGCCGACGCGCTGCCACCGCCCGGGACGGGCTCCGCGGAGGCGAGGGCGTCGACGAAGGCGCCCACGGTCAGATCACGGAACGAGGTGTCGGCCATGAGCCGATTGTAGGTTGCGGGATCGTCGCCGCGGGATACGGAGGCGGAGTGACACCGCGGCCGAACGGTCGGTGTGGGGCGAGCGCAGTACCGGTGCGCTCGCCCCTGCTCCGACAGGTCCCGGGCGGATGGGCCTCCGCCCGAGCCGGCTCACACCGTGGCGGCCCCCAGGTCGCGCCGGCGTGATCGTGATTGAGGCTGGGTCAGGCGGCTCGGCGCTCGGCGTCGAGGGCCGTGATCGTCCAGCGGCGCGATCGGTGGAGGTACGTCAGCGCGAGCCGCGCGCGGCTCGTCTCGACCTCGAAGAGCGTCCGCGGCCCGGTGATGACGGGATACGCGGCTGCCTCTTCGCGGACAGCGCTCACGTGGGTGATGGGGAGACGCTCGTCGCCCCAGGTGATCTCTCGCGGAGTGCCGTCGAACCAGCCGGTCCGGACATGGACCTCCACTGGGTCGACTCGGATCATCGCCATCTCGTGGCTCCTTGCGGGACTGGACCTCGTCCGTCGTCGGGGCACTTCGGCGACTGGAACGTCTGTTCGGTTCTGGCGCCATCCTGATCGAACGGGTGTTCGATGTCAAGCGCCTGACGCGAGAATCGGCGAGGGCCGTGACACCTTGTCTGTCACGGCCCTCGTCGGGAACTCCCTCGTCGATCGCCGATCAGCCCCCGATCGGCGCCTCCAGGTCGTAGCGGCTGAGCGTCGTTCCATCCGGAGACACGACGAAGGCAGCCGTCCCCTCGGCGTTGACCGCGATCCCGGCCCCGTTCACGCGCCAGGCCCTCAGCAGGGACCCGGTCTGATCGAACCGGAACAGGTAACCCGGGCCGCCGTCGCGGGGAGCGCACGTGATGTAGATGTTCCGTGGCGACTGGTCGCGCGTGACGCCCGACGGGTCGCAGCCCCACGGTCGAAGATCCCAGCCACCCTGGACCGTCCCGTCCGCGTGGTATTCGATGGCGCCCCGATCGTCGTCCGTCAGGCTGGTCGTGATGAACCAGCCAGGGCCGGATCCCCAGACTCCGTATCCAGCCGCGCCCGCAGCGACGGTCCGGACATAGGTCCCTCCCGTCGTGAAGACCTGGACGTCGTTCCGGCCGTCGTCGCTGACGTAGAGGTAGCCCCCGTCGTCGAGGGCGATCCCGACCGGCGACACGAACTGGCCCGGATCGGACCCATAGCTGCCGAACTTGCCGAGGAGCTTGAGATCCGCCGCGAAGTGCTGGACCCGGAAGTTGCCGGAGTCCAGGACGTAGAAGGAGCCGTCGGGCGCAAAGACGAGACCCGCCCCGTCACGGTGGGCTCCCGGCGCCCCGAAGAAGAACAGCTTGGCGCCGGTCTCGGACGTTCCCCAGCTGTCGACGAGCTTCCCGTTCTGGTCGTACATCCGGATCCGGTCGTCCTCGTTGGAGGGCACCCAGATCCGGCCGTCGGGCGCGAGGTACGGCGTCCAGAGCGAGAGTGCGGTCACGCTCCAGGCCGCGGCCACGTCCTTCGCGTCGGTCCGCGCGACGATCGGCGCCTGGAACGTCGGCGCCGGCGTCGAAACGGCAATCGCGGAGGCCGATGTGGCCGGCGAAGGCGACACCGATGGCGCCACGAGCGATGGCGAGACGATATGGGACGCCCCGGGTCCCGTCGTTCGCTGGCCGAGAAGCGACGAGAACAGGCCCGCCGCGATCGCGACGACGAGGGCCAAGGCCCCGCCGCCGGCCAGCAGGAGCCGCATGCTCTGACTCATCTGGACTTCCCTCCACGGAACGAACCGGTCGAGCCGGCCGCGCCGTCGTGTCGTGCTGATCTGGGCGCGGGCAGCCCACAGGACGCGGTCGGACAGCTCGACCGGACCCGCCTGCAGGTATTCCTGGAGCTGGCGGTCGAACTCGATGTCGCTGGTCATGCCGGTCGCTCCGCGCTGGTGGCCCGGTCGTCCGCGTCGATCGCGGCTCGCAGGGCCCGCGTGGCATAGAAGAGGCGGGACTTCACCGTCCCGAGCGGGATCTCGAGGGCGTGCGCGATCTCCGGCTGGCTCCACCCCAGGTAGTGATGGAGGACGACGATCGCGCGCTGATCGGTCGGCAGCCGCCGGAAGCCTCGGTCGAGCCGATCCCGGTCGGCCACGGTCGCCATCGGATCGGACGGCGAGGGTGTGTCGATCGGGATGACCCGGAGTCGGGCATTCCAGCGGCGGCTCCGGCCAGCCTCCGCGTAGCACGAGCGCACGAGGATGCGCGTGAGCCACGCCTCGAACCGGTCGGGGTCGCGCAGGGTTGGCAGGTCGCGCCAGGCGTTCACGAGGGCGACCTGGACGGCGTCCTCGGCTCGGTCGAGATCGCGAAGGATCCGGTACGCGATCGCGACGAGCCGATCGCCGGCCATGGCCATCAGGCCGGCGTACGCCTCCTCATCACCGTGAATCGCCAGTTCGACGAGCGTTCGATCCACGTCGTCGGCGCTCCCTCGTGCGCCCCGTTCGGGACGCTACACCCCTGATGGGAGCGCGATCAGTCGATTGGTTCGATCGCCGAGTCGCGGTCGATCCGGTCGTCCTCCGGGGCGGCGTCGGACCCGTCGTCCGTGCCGACCTCGGCCGCGAACGCGCGCGCGTCGACGGGCGTCATCGGATCGCGCTCGAACGGCGCGGGCAGCCGGGCCCCGACCAACCGCGCTCGGGTGATGGCACGCTCGCCGAAGCGATGCCGGACCGCATCGGCCGCCTCGACGGCCTTCCGGCGACGCGGGTCGTCGGGCTGGAAGAGCGCCAGCTGATCGCGTTCGCCCAGCCCGGACGCGGTCACGCCGAGGAGGCGGATCCGGATCCCGCGGACCTCCGGTCGCGCCAGGTCGAGCGCCGTCCGGAAGATCGGCTCGGTCATGTCGGTCGGATCGGGCAGGGTCCGGCGCCGCGTGATCGTCCGGAACGTCGTGTCACGGATCTTCACGGTGATCGTCGTCGCCTTGACGCCGCTGTCGCGGAGCCGCTCCGAGACGCCTTCGCTCATCGCCAGGAGCGTTCGCTCGATCTGCTCGCGGTCCGAGGTGTCGACGTCGAAGGTGTGCTCGTGACCGATCGACTTCGCGGCGTCGCGACCGCCGACGGGGTCGTCGTCCATGCCGCGCGCTCGCATCCCGATCGCCCCGCCGTACTTGCCGAACCGCCGCTCCAGCAGGTCGTCCGGCAACGCCGCCAGGTCGCCGATCGTCCGGACACGGTACTCGCGCAGCGCCACCGCGGACTTCTCGCCGACGCCCCACAGCCGCGTGATCGGCAGGGGCGCGAGGAACGCGGCCTCGTCGCCCGGCTTGACCACGACCAGCCCGTCGGGCTTCCGGAGGTCCGAGGCGATCTTGGCGACGAGCTTCGTGGTCGCGACACCGACGGAGATCGTGAGGTCGACCTCGGCTCGGACGGCGTCCTTGATCTGGCGGCCGATCGACGCGCCATCGCCGAACATCCGCCGCGACGCGGTCACGTCGAGGAAGGCCTCGTCGATCGAGATCGGCTCCACGAGCGGCGTGAACCGCCGGAGCACCGCCATGACCTGCTTGCTCACCGCGGAGTACTTGGCCCCGTCGACCGGCAGGAAGATCCCGTGCGGGCACAGCCGGCCGGCCGTGCGGAGCGGCATCGCCGAGTGGACGCCGAAGGCGCGCGCCTCGTAGCTCGCGGTGCTTACGACGCCGCGCTGGTCCGGACCGCCGCCGCCCACGATCACCGGCTTGCCGCGGAGCTCCGGTCGATCCCGCTGCTCGACGGCCGCGAAGAACGCGTCCAGGTCGACGTGGAGGATCGTCCGCTCGGTCACGAGCCGATCATCTCACCGGCGTGGTTCGATTTCGACCGGATGTTCGGCGCAGGAGCGCGTGATCCACCGCGTGGGATCAGACCGCCGGAGCGCGTGATCCACCGGGTGGATCAAACTGCCGACTCGCGTGCACGACCGGGTCGCCGGCCCGCGGATTCGCGCGCGTTGGGCGCGTCACTCGCGCTTGGGTGGCGCGAGTTCGATCCCCCAGGCGGATCGAGCGGTCGGGAGACTAGCCCTTCGGCTCGACGACGACCGTGACCTCGGGCGCCATCCCGGTGAAAACCTTGATCGCGACCTTGTACGTCCCGAGCGACTTGAGCGGCTCCTCCAGGTCGATCTTGTGGCGATCGATCTCGATGCCGCGGCGGGCGAGCGCGTCGGCGATGTCCTTCGAGGTGATCGAGCCGTAGAGCTTGCCGCCCTCGCCGACCTTGACCCCCATCGTCAGGGTCGTGGACGCGATCCGGGTCGCGGCGATCTCGGCATCCTCGCGCTCGCGCTTGCGCTTGTCCTCGCGGCTCGCGATGTCGTGCTGCCACGCGCGGTAGGCGCCACCGGCGGCAGGCACGGCGAGCGAGCGCGGGATGAGGAAGTTCGTCGCATAGCCGTCGGCGACGGTCTTCATCTCGCCGCTCTTGCCGAGCTTGTCGACGTCCTTGGTCAGGATGACCTTCACGCGGTTCGTTCCTCCCTGGTGATCCATTCGCGGACGCGCGGGCCCACGCCGCTCGACTGGAGCGCCGCTCCGGCCTGGGCGACGAGCTCCGGGATCCGCCGGATCGTCTTGCGGACCGGTCCGGGCGTCAGTCGCCGGATCCGGGCGATGTCCTGGTCGAAGGCGGCACGGTCGATCTCGAGCTCCGCCAGCTTCTCGGCCAGGAGGTCCTCGGGGATGCCCTCGAGGAACAGGTCGACGGCGAGGACGACGATGACGAGGTCGTCGAGCCCGCCGAGGATCGGGATGTCGTCCGGGACCAGGTCCCGACCGATGACCAGGTACCCGGCGGCGCCGGCGAGCATCGCCTTGCGGGCGGCCGGCGTCCGCTCATC
>DASSMI010000257.1:0-10089 GCA_035688935.1 Candidatus Limnocylindrales bacterium
CGTGAAGAGCGGGCAGTCCGTGGAGGCGTCCCGGCCGAAGACCGCGGCCGCGCGTCTGGCGGCGGCGAATCGCTCTGCGGAGGCGCGGATCGGCACGGCGGCGGCGGTCGCGGTCGAGCCGTCGGGGAACGGCCGCGAGGCCGTCGGCATGGGCCGATCCGGTCGCGCGGTGGGTGACGGCCCCGTCCGGGACTGAGCGGGCCCCGGCGGCGCGCGCCGCGGGCGCCGAGGTTCGGTTTCGTCAGCCTTGGGAAACCGCACCGCGCAGCCCGCCCTCGGTTCGGTTTCGAACTTCGAAACCGAACGGGCGGGACGAAATCGACGAGTGATTCCCTGCGCTTGCCCAAACCGAAATGACGGCGCGGTCCGAAACCCACGGTGGAGCCCGATCGGGATCGACCGGTAGACTCCCCGCCATGCCTGCTTCGCAGCCGGGCGGGAGCGTCCGTCCGGCCGATGTCGAGCGGTGGCTGGCCGAGCTCGGACTCGAGCCGCTCGCTCGCGCGGATCGCGACGGCGTCACCTCGTGGGACCTCCGCCTCGACGGTCGCCGCCGGTTCGACCTGCCCGTCACCCTGATCCTCGACCCGGGGCTCGCCCTGATCTGCTGGGTCCACTTCGCGCCGCCGATCATGGACGCGTACCGGAAGTCGTACCGGAAGCTCCTGCGCTGGAACGACGAGTTCCCCTTCGCGAAGTTCTCGCTCGCCGAGGACGACCGGCCGATCCTGGCGACCGAGCTGCCGCTCGCCACGACCGGCGCCGACGAGCTCGGCGCGGCGATCGTCCGCTCGCTGCTGATCGCCGATCAGCTCCTCGAGGAATCGGCGAGCTGGCTCTGGATCGGCGGCCGGATCCCGGATCAGAGCGGACGCGTGAGTCGAGCCGAAGACCTGATCCGCCGGTTCGAGCGTCGCTTCCCCGAGCTCACCGGCGCGGCGGTTGCGGCGCGATGAGCCGGCTCGTCCTCGTCGTCGCGGCCGTTCTCGCGGTGCTGGGAAGCGCCCTCGCGGCACCCACCGCCTCGGCGGCCGGGACCGGGCTCACCCTGACCGCCGACGCTCGATACGTCGTCGACCCCGGGAAGCACCGGGTCCACGTCGCCGTCGCGATCACCGTCACGAACCATCGGTCGGACACGAAGACGCGGCGCTACTTCTTCGACCGCGCGTACCTGGCGGTCCAGCCCGGCACCACGGCCTTCAAGATCACCTCGGCCGGCACGACCCCGACCGTCCACGTCGCGCGGAAGGCGAAGAGCTACACGCTCCTCCGGATCGACTTCGGGAAGCGCCTGGGCGCGGGTCAGAGCCGGCGTCTCCATCTCGCCTTCGACATCCCCGATCCGGGCGGCGTCGCGACGCGGACGACGCGCATCGGGGCGAGCCTCGTCAGCTTCGGCGCCTGGGGATTCGGCGCGACCGGCAGCCCGGGCGGCGGCGTGACCGTCGTGTTCCCGAAGGGCTATGCGGTCGAGGTCGACGCGCCGGCGCTGAAGGCTCCGACGACCGACAGCGCCGGGAACACGGTCTACTCGACCGGACCCCTCGCGAGCCCGCTGTCGTTCTTCGCGTACTTCATCGCCGACCGGCCGAGCGCGTACCGGGAGACGACGTTCCAGGTCGACATCGGCGGGACGACCGTGCCGATCGCGATCCGGGCGTGGCCCGACGATCCCGCGTGGGCCAAGCGCGTCACGAGCCTCCTCAAGCGCGGCCTCCCGGCGCTCGCCGAGGATATCGGGCTGCCCTGGCCGGTCGACGGCCCGCTCGTCGTGTCGGAGGCGCTCAGCCGATCGAGCGCCGGCTTCAGCGGCCGGTATGACCCGAGCGCGGGCCAGATCGACATCGCCTACTACGCGTCGCCGACGGTGATCCTCCACGAGGCCGCCCATGCGTGGTTCGACGGGAGCCTGCTCGCCGATCGCTGGGCGAACGAGGGGTTCGCGACGTACTACGCGCTCCGGGCGGCCGCGACGATCGGGGAGAGGCACGTCACCGCTCCGAAGCTGACGAAGGAGCTCCAGAAGGTCCGCGTGCCGCTCAACGCGTGGGCGGCCCCGGTGCCCGGTGCCGCACCGAGCCCGGTCGAGGACGCGGAGTACGCGGCATCGTTCCGGCTCGCCTCCCTGATCGGTGCCCGCGCCACGCCCGCGAAGCTCCAGGCCGTGTGGACGGCGATCCGCGAGCGCCGCGCCGCGTACCAGCCGACCGGCCCGACCGCGAGCCTCGAGACGATCGACGGCGCGCCCGACTGGCGCGGGTTGCTCGACATCCTCGAGGACCGGACCGGCTCGGCCTTCGACGACCTGTGGCGGACGTGGGTCGTCCGGCCGGGCGAGGACGCGCTCCTCGACCGGCGAGCCGCGACGAGGGCGCGCTATGCCGCCGTCGTCGATCGCGCCGCGCCGTGGCTCCTGCCGCGGGTCGTCCGCGACTCGCTTCGCGTCTGGCAGTACGACGGGGCGAACGAGCTCCTCGACAGCGCATCGACCGCGCTCGACGACCGCGACGCCGTCTTCGCCGCGGCCGCCGGCGCCGGGCTCGAGCCGCCGTCGACGATGGAGACCGACTTCGAGAGTCCGCGCGGGTTCGCCGTGGCGTCCGCCGAGGCCGATGCCGAGATCGCGGCGATCAACGCCTACCGCGAGGCAGCGACGACGAAGCCGCTCCAGCCGTCGCTCCTCCACCAGGTGGGGCTGTGGAACAGCGACCCGAGCGCGGCGATGGGCGCGGCCGCGGCGGCGTTCACCGCGGGCGATCTCCGCGGCACCGTCCAATCGGCCGCGTTCGCCAGGCAGATCTGGACCGGCGCCGACGAGATCGGCCGGAACCGGCTCGTCGCGATCGTCCTGTCCCTCGCCGCGCTGGTCGTCGGGGTCCTCGTCGCGATCCGCTGGTACCGTGACCGGCACAGCCGCCGGCGCTGGTACATGGCGCGGCCGGGCTGACCCGTCGCAGGGGGAGAGCCGCCGCGATGACCGTCCCGTCCCGGCTGGCGCGCGTCGTCGCGGCGCTGGTCGTCGCCGCGGCCGTGCTCGTCGTGCCGGCGCGCGCCCCGGTCGCGGCCGCGGCCGGTGACGGCCTCCAGCTCTCGACCGCGGCCACGTACCAGGTGTCCCCGTCGGCGCGAGTCGTCCACGTCACGATCGACGTCACCGCGAAGAACACGAAGCCCAACCGCGTCTCGGGCGGGATCGTCACCCGCTACTTCTACGATGGCGCGCGGCTCGCGATCCATCCCGAGGCACGGAACGTCGCCGCGCGGGAGGGCTCGAACCGGCTCGCGACGGCGACGAAGGACTCGGAGGGCTACGACCTCCTCGACGTCCGGTTCCACTCGTCGGTCTTCTTCGGCGAGACCGCGCACGTCCGGGTCACGTACGACCTCCCGTCGGGCGCCCCGCGCTCGTCGAGCGCGATCCGGGTCGGAACCGCGTTCGTCACCTTCACCGCCTGGGCGTTCGGTGACCGCGCCAGCGTCCGGGTCACGCTCCCGAGCTCGTTCGACGCCGAGACGACCGGATCGACCGCGACGAAGACGACGAGCGGCGGCTCGACGGTCTTCCGCGCGACGAACATCACCGACGTCGGGTCGTGGTACCTCGTCGTCACCGCTGACCGCAAGAACGCGCTCACCAATGACCGAATCGACCTCGTCGGCGGCGAGCATCTGGTCATCCGCGCCTGGCCCGAGGACGACGAGTGGTCCGCCCGCGTCCGGGACCTCCTGACGCGCGGCCTCCCGGAGCTCGCGGAGCAGACCGGCCTCGACTGGCCCGTGGACGGCGACATCAACGTGTTCGAGGTCCACACGCCGCTGCTCGAGGGCTATGCCGGCCAGTTCTTCGTGGGCGAGAACCGGATCGAGATCAGCGAGGACCTCGACGACCTCACGATCATCCACGAGGCGTCCCACGCGTGGTTCAACAACGCGCTGTTCCTCAGCCGCTGGATCAACGAGGGGCTGGCCGACATGTACGCCGCGGAGACGCTCCGCCAGATCGGCCAGGGCGACCTCCAGCCCGACCGGATCAGCCCGACCGATCCGGGGGCCGTCCGGCTCGACGCGTGGATCCATCCGGGTCGGATCACCGACGACGCGACGGAGCAGCAGGAGCGCTACGGGTACGAGGCGTCGTGGACGGTGATCCGCTCGATCTTCGTGGAGGTCGGGAGCGTCCAGATGCGGCACGTCCTGAGCGCCGCCGAGCACCACCAGATCGCGTACCAGGGCGTCGGCGAGCCCGAGGTGATCGAGACGACGAACGACTGGCACCGCCTGCTCGACCTCGTCGACGAGATCGGCAGGTCGAAGGGGGCCGACGAGCTGTTCCGACGCTGGGTCCTCTCCCCGGACAACGCGGCCACGCTCGATGCCCGGGGGGCGGCGCGGACGGCGTATGCGGGTCTCGTCAGCGCCGGCGGGCAGTGGCGGCCGCCGTTCTACGTCCGGGAGCCGATGAGCTCGTGGCAGTTCGACGTCGCGACGAACCGGATCACGGAGGCAACGGCGCTCCTCGCCAAGCGCGACGAGCTTGCGAAGGTCGCCGGGTCGCTCGGGCTGACCCCGCCGACCGCGCTCCGTGATGCGTACCAGACGGCGAAGGACTCACTCGATCCGGCGAAGGCCATCGCGACATCCGAGCTGGCCGCGGCGAACGCGCTGACCGTCGCGACGGCCGCGGTGGCGGCGCCGCGCGCGCCGTTCGTGACGATCGGCCTGATCGGCGAGACGCCCGAGGCGTCGCTCGCGGCCGCGCGCGACGCGTTCACGTCTGGGGCGTCCGACGCCGAGGCGCGCGCGCTCGCGGTCACCGCCCTGATCGACGGTGCCGTGGCGGTCGGCCGAGGACGGGCGACCGCGGTCACGGCCGGGATCGGGGTCGCAACGCTCCTCCTCATCGTCGCGCTGCTCCTCCTGTATCGCCGGCGCCGCCGGCGGCTCGCGCTCGCCGGGTCGGGCGCCGTGTGGGGCCCGCGGCTCGACGAGCTGGCCGACGTCGCGGCACCGCTGGACCCGGGCTCGGCCGAGGCGGCGGGGTACGTTACACTCGCCGACCCGGCCGCCGAGGGGCTCGAGGCGTCCGAACCCCCGGAGCCCACCGCGCTGGTGGACCCCGTCGCGACGCCCGACGACCACGGAGACGCACCGTTGACACAGGAAGCCTGATGGGCATCGTCCGGATCCGGCCGTCCCGCGAGATCCTGTCCGGCGACTCCGCCGACGTCTACTTCGCCCGCGCCGCGAGCATCCTCGAACGCGAGGGCCTCGACCCGCTCGTGACGATGGAGGTCTTCGCCCGCCAGGACGCGGTGCTGTGCGGGATCGACGAGGCGAAGAACCTCATCGGTCACGTCCTCGCGGACTGCGACCCGGGCGAGGTGAGGGTCGAGGCGCTCGACGACGGCGACCGGATCGGGCCGAAGGAGATCGTCCTGCGGATCCGGGCCCGCTATCGCCGGTTCGGGCTGTACGAGACGGCGATCCTCGGGATGATGGCCCAGTCGACCGGCTGGGCGACCGCCGCGCGGCAGTGCGTCGACGTGGCCGCTCCGGCGCCCGTGATCTCGTTCGGCGCGCGGCATGTCCACCCGGACATCACCGACGTCCTCGATTACGCGGCGATCATCGGTGGCTGCGTCGGCGCGTCGACGCCGGCCGGTGCGCGGCTCGCGGGCCTGAGCCCGACCGGCACGATGCCGCACTCGCTGGTCCTGATCTTCGGCGACACCGTGAAGGCGGCCGAGGCGTTCGACCGCGACCTGGGCTCGGACGTGCCGCGGATCGTCCTCGTCGACACGTTCAAGGACGAGGCGGAGGAGACGCTCCGCGTCGCCCACGCCCTCGGCGACCGGCTGTACGGGATCCGGCTCGACACCCCATCAGAGCGCGGCCGGGTCACCGCGGATCTCGTCAAGGAGATCCGCGCCCGCCTCGACCAGGAGGGCTACGGCCACGTGAAGATCGTCGTCTCGGGCGGTCTGAACCCCGACCGGATCACCTACTTCAAGGAGCAGGGCGCCCCGGTCGATTCGTTCGCGGTTGGCTCGTACATCAGCGGCGCGACGCCGATCGATTTCACCGGTGACATCAAGGAGATCGACGGCAACCCGATCGCCAAGCGCGGCCGGATCCCCGGTCTGACGGAGTCGCCGCGGCTCAAGGCCGTCGATCTCGCCGCCTGGCGGGACGGTCGCTAGCCCGTTCCACGCCGCACGTCGGCAGAATCACCCTCAGTCGGCCATGCCACCTCCCGCATGGCGGCGGGTATTCGCGAGGGCGGCGCTTCGGGGCCCGCGGGCGTTTCGGGCCGGCGGGCGCGCGGGTGGCGGCCGTTCAGTGGGGCGGCCGTTCGCGTCGGCGGCGACCGTTCCGGCGGAGGCGGTTCCGCGCCGGCACGTGTTGCGGCGGCGTTTCGCGCCGGCGGCTGTTCGCGGTCGCGGGTCCGCGGCGTTCGAGGCGGGCGCTGGGGGCGGGTGCCCGGTGCGCCCTGGATCACCCTCGCTGCCCGGGATATGCAGGAGGTGGCATGCGCCGGTCACACGGTGGCGAGCTGCGGTGCGGATCCGAACGCGCTCGCGAGTGACGCGAGCCATGCCACCAGCACGACGACGAGGACGATGCTCGCGACCCACAGCGCCGGCCCCTGCGTCAGCGCAGCGATGACGCCCTCGGCGACGATCGCGACGACCGTCGCGACGGCCAACCAGCCGACGGGGCGGGGGAGGACCCCGCTGACGAGCGCGAGGACCGCGACGAGGACGATCCAGGCGATGAACGGGATCACGCCGATGCCGCCGGTGACATACGACCCGTCGAGGCTCAGGCGGCCGACGATCAGCAGCGTCTGACCGGTCGCCATCAGGGCGATCCCGGCGACCGTGGCGATCGTGAGGATCCGGGTCCACGGCGCGGCGTGGTCGCCGGCGATCCGGTCGACCGCGAGGACGGCCGGGATCAGGGCGACGACGGCGACGACGATGAACGCGTCGTTGACCGGGCCCCAGAACTGGCCGGCGCCGCCGAAGAACAGACCGAGCGCGATCGCCGACAGGACGAGGGCGACGAGCGCGACCCAGGTCGACGGGCCCGCGAGACGATCGAGATCGGCCATGATCCACCTCCTGGCGCGCCGCGACGAGTTGCGGCTGGCCGGGATGCTAGAATCATTTGTCTATCTCGTCAATCAATGAAATGAGATGGAGGCGACGTGCCCCGGCGCTACACGCTCGGCAAGCGGGGTGAGGCGAAGGACGAGACGCGGCGGCGGATCGTCGAGGCGACGCTCCAGCTCTATCGCGAGGTGGGCATCGGTGGCGCGACGGTCCCGCGGATCGCCCGGGCAGCAGACGTCGCGCCGGCCACCGTTCGGAACCACTTTCCCGAGCCGAACGATCTCGCCGAGGCCGCGGCGGACGCGATCCTCGAGGGGCTCGCGATGCCCGACGAATCGATCTTCGCCGAGGTCGCCGGGACGGTCGGGCGGGTGGAGCGGCTGCTCGTCGAGGTCGCCGCGTTCTTCGAGCGCTCGACCGGCTGGTGGGAGGTCCGGGTCGCGGACCAGTCGCAGGGCGACCGCTGGGGCGCACCGGAGGCCCGCTACAACGAACGGATCGCGGCGCTGATCCGCGCCGCGGTCACGCCGCTCGACGACGACCCGATCGTCGTCGGCGTCATCGGGACGGTGCTCGTCCAGGTGTACTTCACGGTCCGCCGCGCCGGTGGCTCGCCCGAGGCGGCTCTCGACGTGGAGCGGCAGCTCCTCGTCCCGTGGCTCGAGGCGCGCCTGGCCGCCGGGGAGGGCGGCCACTGACGATCGGGCCAGGGAGCGAATCGGCCGATCGTGCGACGATTCGCGCGTGGACCCGGCCGACGATCGCGAATCCGCCTACGAGCTTCTCCAGCGCGGCAGCGCGCTGCTGAGCCAGCGCCACTTCGCCCAGGCGGCGACCGTCCTCGAGCGGGCGAACCGCGAAGAGCCCGGCAAGGCGTCGATCCTGGAGGCGCTCGGCCGGGCGTACTACAACTCCGGCCAGCACGCAGCCTCCCGAGCGACGTTCGAGGCCCTGCTCGAGATCGATCCGTCGGCACATTACGCGCACTTCGCGCTCGGCCAGTCGCTCAAGCAGCTCGGCGACCGCAACGCCGCGCGGACGCACCTCCGGCTCGCCTGCGCGCTCAGCCCGACGTCGAAGGTCTACGCCGGCGCGCTCGCCCGCCTCGGCCCGGCGCCGGACCGCGATCGCCGGAGCGCCTGACCCGGGGTCACTCGGCCGCGCGGGGCGCGGCGGCCGCGGCACCGCCGGATCCGGCCCGCTCCCGGGCGACCCACAGCAGTCCCACGATCGACTTCGCGTCGCGGATCTCGCCCCGCTCGACCTGGTCGATCGCCTCGTCGAACGGCACCAGCTCGATCCGGAGGTGCTCGTCCTCCTCGGGCCCGAGCCGCTCGTCGGGGTGGGCGGCCTCGAGGCCGGTCGCGAGGTAGACGTGCATCAGCTCGCTCGTGAACCCGGGCGCCGACCAGAACGAGGCGAGCCGCCGCCACGAGCGCGCCCGCATCCCGGTCTCCTCCTCGAGCTCGCGCGGCGCCGCCTTCGCCGGGTCTTCGATCTCGCCGGTCGCCTCGTCGACGTCGAGGCCCCCGGCGGGGATCTCGAGGAGCGGACCACCCGTCGCGATCCGCCATTGCCGGACGAGAACGACGCGATCGTCGTCGTCGACGGCCACGATCGCGACCGCGCCGGGATGCCCCGCGATGTCGCGCTCGGAGCGCGAGCCGTCGTTCCGCTCGATCGTGTCGACGCGGAACTCGAGATAGCGGCCGCGATGGAGGACGCGGGAATCGACGACCCGCTCGACGAGATCGTCGTCGGGCGGGCCGAAGGCGGCGGTGGAGCCGGTCGGACCGGGTTCGCCGGTCCGACCGTGCTGGTCGCTCAGGCGGCCGCCGTCTCGCGCTCGAAGGCGAGGCTCGCCCCCGACTCGGCGTCGAAGAGATGGAGCTTGTGGAGCGGGAGCAGGAGCTGGACGACGTCGCCCGGCTTGACCCGGTTCTCGGAGTCGACGATCGCGACGACGTCCTGACCGGCGGCGGTGACGTGGAGGAGCTCCTCGTTGCCGAGATACTCGACGACCTCGGCGTGACCCGGCAGCGTCGCCGTCTCGCCCTCGGCCTCGCGGAGCTCGAGGTGCTCGGGACGGAAGCCGGCGATCAGCTTGCGGCCGCCGGAGCCGACGGAGGTGCGGAGCCGGCTCGGGACCGGCAGCGTCCAGCCCTCCGGCCCGGTGAGCTTCCCGTCGGACGCGGTGACCTCGAGGAAGTTCATCGCCGGGCTCCCGATGAAGCCCGCGACGAACCGGTTCGCCGGCGTGTCGTACAGCGTCTGCGGCGAGCCGACCTGTTGGAGGACGCCGTCGCTCATGACGGCGATCCGCGTGCCCATCGTCATCGCCTCGACCTGGTCGTGGGTGACGTACACGAACGTCGTGCCCATCCGCTGGTGGAGGCGGGCGATCTCGGCGCGCGTCTGGACGCGGAGCTTCGCGTCGAGGTTCGAGAGCGGCTCGTCCATGAGGAACACCGCCGGCTCGCGGACGATCGCCCGGCCCAGCGCGACGCGCTGGCGCTGGCCGCCGGAGAGCTCCTTCGGCTTGCGGTCGAGGAGCTTCTCGAGGCTCAGGATGCCCGCCGCCTCGTTGACCCGCTTCTCGATGTCGGCCTTGGGCAGCTTCCGCAGCTTCAGCCCGAACGCCATGTTGTCGCGGACGGTCATGTGCGGATAGAGCGCGTAGCTCTGGAAGACCATCGCGATGTCGCGATCCTTGGGCGGGACGTCGTTCACGACGCGGTCGCCGATCTTCAGCTCGCCGGAGGTGATCTCCTCGAGCCCGGCGATCATGCGGAGACTCGTCGTCTTCCCGCAGCCGGAGGGTCCCACCAGGACCATGAACTCCCCGTCGTTGATGGAGAGGTTCATGTCCTTGACGACGTGGACGTCGCCGTAGGACTTGTTGACGTTGTCGAACGTCACGGTCGCCATGCGCGCACCTCACCCCACCGGGGCATCGCGGGTCCATGCATCC